>ONFC01000061.1 GCA_900317035.1 uncultured Eubacteriales bacterium | reverse complement strand
CAAGTGCTTTTCGATGAAAAAGACTCATATCGAATTCATATAATCCGTCGTATATTGCTCGAGTTTCTTCTTCTCCTTCATCATGCCGTAAATACCTGCAACAAAGATAAGCGCAGCGCCGGCAGCCAGAAGATAGAAGCCGATTCCCTGATCTACATTACCGTATTTCTTGACCTGTGTGATGTCATACCACAGATAGTAGTCTTCCGCGGCAGCAGCGACAGCTGAAAGAAGGCCGACAATGATGACAGGAACATTCTTACCGGAGAATGCAAATACGATCGCCAGAGCGGCAAGTGCCAGGAATCCGAACCCATGGAAACTGTCGATCAGTTTGATATTCACAGTCTCGCCATTCAGCTTATAGGTAATGATGTTCGTGAATACGGAGATCGCCATCGCAAGTGCCGCCAGCATCGCAAGGAAATTCGTGCTCTTTGCGGAAAGAGAAGCAAGCGCTCCTGCTTTCGGGAACTGGTATCCGCAGTTCTTACATGTCTTCTCTGAACTGAAGCAGCGGGAACGGCAGCTCGGGCAGATCCGCACAGATACGGAAATCTCATCTGATCCACCGGAGATAACGCGTCTTGATGGTGTAGACTCGTCCGTGACGGTTGCTTTTCCTCTCGGGGCACTCGTCTCTTTACCGGATGTGACAGGCGTCTTCGCCGGAGCGAACGGTGACGGACGGTTCGCTTCCTCCGCAGTCACAAACGGCGGGACCGGTTTAAAGTCATCTTCTTTCTTCGATTCACTATCCAGATTCCATTCCGGATGATCTCTATTCGTCATTCTCTGCTGGATAGACGGAGTTCTATGAGACATCGAGGATGCACCGCCGGAAGCAGCAGGACGGGATAATCCGGCATCTGAAGATGTATCCGGTGCGAAATGGCCTTCTTCCTCGGAAACGGAAGAAGCATCATTCGAAGCCGGTCTAAATGCGGAAGAATAATCCTGCGTTTGCGCGCGCTGCGCTTCTTTCTCTTTCTCTCTTGCTTCCTCTTCCGCTTTACGTCTGGCATTCACACCTGCCGGTGTGCTTCTTCTTGCCGCCGTGGCTGCTCTGGTAGGAGTTGCTCTCGTGTGGGACGGTCTCGCCATCGATCCCGGTGTACGGGCGCCAAAAGCAGAAGGAGTTCTACGAAGCGGTCTCTCCTGTTCTTCCGGTGCGGGCTGCGCTTCTTCTACAGCAGGAGTTTCCGGGAAATCAACTTCAGGCTCTTCCGGCTGTGGTAAAGGCTGCTCTTCAAAAGTCATCTCCGGCTGATAATCCATAGATGCTTCCGGTTCATAATACGAAGGTTCAACGTCCGATACTTCTTCGGTCACTTCAGGAAATTCTTCTGGGAATTCTTCATATACTTCTTCAGACTCTATGTCTCCGGCCATATCTATAAGGTCGGTACCGCAATTCTCACAGGTGGTGAATGAGTCATCCATTTCCTGCTGGCAATTCGGACAAATCTTCATAACTAATACCCTCCAAGATATCAAGTATCTTAATACTTATTATCTATCAGAAATGTATTTAATTCAACATTTATTGCAAAAACGGTAATTTCAGGGACAGTCAGACAAAAAAGGAGCTGCATTTTCAGCAGCTCCCGAAATCTCTTTTTTCATGCGGAATCAGAGCGTCCGGAGTGCATCCTTCATGCTCTTGACGTATTCTCCGACATGCGGTGCAGCATCTTTTCCGTACTTCTCGACGATCTTGACGATCGCAGACCCGACGATAGCACCGTCACTGATCTTTGCCATCTCAGAAGCCTGCTCCGGATTAGAGATGCCGAATCCGATCGCTACCGGTACAGATGTTACACTACGGATGTGGGAGACAATATCGGAAAGGTCGGTCGTGATCTTCGCTCTTTCGCCGGTCACACCGAGGCTGCTGACCAGATAGATAAAGCCGTCCGCTTCTTTTGCGATCATGCCGACGCGGTTCTCGGATGTCGGTGCGATCAGGGAGATCAGATCGACTCCGTGAGCCTTACAGACCGGCAGAAAATCTTCTTTCTCTTCGAAGGGAACATCCGGCAGTATAATTCCGTCGATCCCGACTTCTTCACAGGTTCCGATAAACTTTTCGGCGCCATAGGAGAATACAACATTCGCATAGGTCATGAAAACCATCGGAACCGTCACGTCTTTTCTTAGTTCGCGGACGAGTTCGAAGACATCCTTCGTCTTCACTCCGCCGGCGAGCGCGCGGATATTCGCACCCTGGATGACCGGACCTTCTGCGGTCGGATCGGAAAACGGGATACCAAGCTCGATCAGGTCAGCGCCGTTCTTTACTGCTTCACGTACACAGGCGGCCGTTGTCGCGAGATCCGGGTCTCCGCAGGTGATAAATGCGATGAATGCTTTTCCGTTTTCAAAAGCACTTTTAATTCTACTCATGGATATCCTCCCCTCTATAGCGGGCGATCGCAGCGCAGTCTTTGTCGCCACGGCCGGAGATGGTGATGATAATGATCTGGTCTTTTCTCATGGTCGGGGCCAGTTTCTGCGCATAGGCAACAGCGTGCGCGGATTCGATCGCAGGGATGATACCCTCCATCCTCGACAGATACTCAAATGCATTGACTGCTTCTTCATCGGTGACCGGTACATACTGCGCACGTCCGATATCGTGAAGATGCGCATGCTCCGGTCCGACACCCGGGTAATCCAGTCCCGCTGAGATAGAATACACCGGCGCGATCTGCCCGTCTTCGTCCTGGCAGAAGTAAGACTTCATGCCGTGGAAGATACCGAGTTTTCCGGTATTTACCGTCGCTGCAGTCTCAAATGTATCGATGCCGCGGCCAGCCGCTTCGCAGCCGATGAGCTGTACGTCTTTATCACCGATGAAGTGATAGAAAGATCCGATCGCGTTGCTGCCGCCGCCGACGCAGGCAAGCACAGCATCCGGCAGACGTCCTTCTTTCTCGAGGATCTGCGCACGGCTCTCTCTGGAGATGACCGCCTGGAAATCACGGACGATCGTCGGGAACGGATGCGGTCCCATGACGGAACCCAGGCAGTAATGTGTGTCGGAAATACGTGTCGTCCACTCGCGCATCGCCTCGGAAACGGCATCTTTCAGTGTTCTTGTTCCGGTCTTTACCGGGATGACGGTCGCTCCGAGAAGGCGCATGCGATAGACATTCAGCGCCTGGCGGATCGTATCTTCTTCACCCATGAAGACTACACACTCCATACCGAAAAGCGCTGCCGCAGTGGCCGTCGCAACACCGTGCTGGCCGGCGCCGGTCTCCGCGATCAGTCGGGTCTTGCCCATTTTCTTCGCAAGAAGTGCCTGTCCGAGAACATTGTTTACCTTATGCGCGCCTGTATGGTTCAGGTCTTCTCTCTTAAGATAGATCTTCGCGCCGCCGAGATCCTCCGTCATCTTCTTTGCATAGTAAAGAAGCGACGGACGGTTCGCATATTCATTAAAGAGGTCCGTCAGTTCTTTATTAAACTCCGGATCATTCTTATAGTGGTTGTATGCTTCTTCGAGCTCGATCACGGCATTCATCAGAGTTTCGGGGATATACTGTCCGCCGTGAACACCGAATCTTCCTGCTGGATTCGTCATAGTGATTCTCCTCCCGTTATTTCCACCGTCCCCCGTCAGTTCTTCCGAACCGCATCGACGAACGCCTTCATTTTCTTTTCGTCCTTTTTCCCGTCTGTCTCGACATTCGAGCTTACATCTACGGCAAAAGCACTTGTCCTTGCGACCGCTTCTCCCACATTTTCCGGATCGAGCCCTCCCGCGAGGAAATACTCTCTCGGAAAATCTTTCAGAAGATCCCAGTTGAAGCTTTTGCCCGATCCCATTCCGGAATCGATCAGCACATACTCTGCCGTGCTGTTTTTCGCTTTTTTCAGGATCTCATCCGCACTTTCTTCCGAACGGATCTGAAATGCCTGGATCATGGGCTTTCCCGTCAGTTCCCGAAGACCTGAGATATACTTCTCATCTTCGTGCCCGTGAAGCTGCGCGATGTCGATTATACCACGGTTTAGCAGATCTGACACTTCCTCTTCGGGCGCATCTACAAAAACACCTACCGCCGTTATCTTCGGATCGAGCTTCTTTCTTAAGGCTTCCGCCTGCTCAGGCGAGACATATCGTTTGCTCTTTTCCCAGAAAACGAATCCGATAAATTCCGGCTTCAAGCGGTTTACCGCCTCGATGTCTTCCATCCGGCGCAGTCCGCAGATCTTGATCTTTGTTCTGCTCATGGTATCAGCCCCGCAGTTCTCTTAATTTTTCCGTCTTATCCGCTGCCCGCATCAGGGTCTCACCGACAAGTACCGCGTCAGCTCCGATCTCCCGGAGAAGCCTTACATCCTCCGCCGAAGATACGCCGCTCTCTGACACGAAAAGCACGTCATGCGGGATAAGGTCACGGAGTCTTCTGCTGTTTTCAGTATCCACGGAAAAATCTTTCAGGTTCCGGTTATTGACGCCGATCACTCGTGCGCCGATACGTACTGCGGCTTTTACCTCTTCTTCGTTATGTGCCTCCACCAGTGCCGAAAGACCGAGAGAGTCCGCGATCGAAAGGTATCTGGCCGCCGTCTTCTCATCTAAGATCGACATGATCAGAAGAACTGCCGAAGCTCCCAGAACTTTCGCCTCATAGATCATGTAAGGATCGACGGTGAAGTCTTTCCGAAGGCACGGGATACGCACTTCGGATGCAATCTCTGCGAGGTACTGATCTGCACCTAAGAACCACTTCGGTTCGGTAAGGACAGAGATCGCATCTGCACCGGCTGCCTCATAGTCCCTTGCGATCTGAAGATACGGAAACACCGGAGCGATCAGGCCCTTGGACGGAGAAGCCTTCTTGCACTCACAGATAAAGGCGATGTCAGGATCAGCTTCCAGTGCTTTTTCAAAGGAAAAAGACTGATCTGCAAGAGCTCCCGCACGTGATCTCATCTCATCAAGTGAGACCTGCTCTTTCGAAAAGGCCACACGCTCTCTTGCGTGTTCTGCCAGCTGGTCGAGAATAGTCATCTTTAAGCCTCCGGACGATTGCTGACTTCGATCATCTTATTCAGTGTCTCCATCGCTTTGCCGGAATCGATGATCTCGGCAGCGAGCTTGACGCCATCTTTCATCGTCGGAGCCTTGCCGGCGATATACAGGGATGCACCTGCGTTCAGAAGCACTGCCTCACGCTTCGGACCCTTCACGCCGTTTAAGATGTCCTTCGTGATCTGTGCGTTCTCCTCCGGAGTACCGCCGGCGAGCTCGTCCTTCGAGCAGGTCGTAAATCCGAAGTCTTCCGGTGTGATCGTCGTCGTTCTGAACCATCCGTCCTTGATCTCGCAGATCTTCGTCGGGCAGCTCATGGAGATCTCGTCGAGCTTATCCATGCCATATACAACCATGCCGCGCTTGATGCCGAGCTCTACAAGAACCTGTGCCAGCGGCTCGACGAGGTACTCGTCATAGACGCCGAGGAGCTGCATCGAAGGCTTTCCGGGGTTCGTCAGAGGCCCGAGGATATTAAATACGGTACGGAATCCGAGTTCTCTGCGGATCGCGCCGACGTACTTCATCGAGGAGTGATACTTCTGTGCGAAGAAGAAACACATACCTGCTTCGTTCAGGAGCTCCACGCAGCGAGCCGGGCTCTGGTCGATGTTTACACCTAAAGCCTCGAGGCAGTCTGCGGTACCGCACTTACTGGAAGCGGCACGGTTACCGTGCTTTGCCACCTTGACTCCGCCGGCCGCCGCGACGATCGCGGAAGTCGTAGAGATATTAAAGGAACCTGCATGGTCTCCGCCTGTTCCTACGATCTCGAAGACTTCCATTCCCGTCTCGACCTGTGTCGCATGCTCACGCATCGCAGCTGCACAGCCTGCGATCTCCGCAGTGGTCTCTGCTCTGGCGCTCTTCGTCGAAAGAGCGGAAAGGAAGGCCGCATTCTGTGTGGCCGTGGTCTCACCGCTCATGATCTCGTTCATAACGGCATATGCCTCATCATAGGTCAGGTCTTCTTTGCTTACGATCTTAACAATTGCTTCTTTAATCATTTTCTTAATCTCCTTTTCGTGTTATGTTCCCGCGGTGCAGGTTTATCTTATTCTTTTTTCTGTTTCAAGTTCTCACTGCTCAGGTCTGTCAGCGAAGAAAGTTTTCCAGTATTTTCTTTCCGATCGGTGTCAGGATCGACTCCGGATGGAACTGCACGCCGTAGATCGGATACTCTGTATGCTCGACAGCCATGACTTCCTTATCGTCCACAGTCCGTGCCGTGACCTTCAGTTCTTGCGGAAGAGTCGATTCATCTGCAGCCAGCGAGTGGTATCTTGCCACCTGCGCTGTCTTCGGACAATTCTTAAAAAGTACTGCCTCAGTGTCCAGATCGCAGTTCGATCTTTTGCCGTGCATGAGTTCTTTTGCATAAGTAACGGTCGCACCATATGCCGCACAGATCGCCTGATGGCCGAGGCATACGCCGAGCGTCGGGATCTCTTTACTTACGGTCTTGGCGACCTCGATGATCACACCCGCATCCTCCGGACGTCCCGGGCCCGGGGAAAGGATGATGCGTCTGGGGTTCAATTTCCGAATCTCCTCGACGGTCATCTCATCATTACGGATCACCTTGATGTCGGGATCGATCGCGCCGATAAGCTGATAGAGGTTATAGGAAAAACTGTCGTAGTTATCGATAAGCAGTATCATGCGTCCACCTCCTGTGCCAGCTGAAGTGCCGTCAGAGAAGCTCTCGCCTTATTCAGGCACTCCTGGTATTCTTTTTCCGGATCGGAGTCGGCAACGATGCCGGCACCCGATCTGACAAATACTTTTCCGTTCTTTTTATATGCGATCCGTATCGCGATGCAGGTATCCATATTGCCGGAAAAATCGATATATCCGATCGCTCCGCCATAGATACCGCGCTTATTATTCTCGAGTTCCGCGATCAGCTGGCATGCGCGGATCTTCGGCGCGCCGGAGAGCGTTCCGGCCGGGAGGACAGAAGCGACGGCATCGAGTGCATCGCAGTCCGGACGGATCGTTCCCCGCACCGTAGATCCAATATGCATGACATGAGAGAATCTCTCGATAGAGTGCAGTTTCTCGACTTCCACAGAACCGAATGTACTGATCCTGCCAAGGTCGTTTCTTCCTAAGTCAACGAGCATATTGTGCTCGGCAAGTTCTTTTGGATCGGAAAGAAGATCGACTTCGAGCTGCATATCCTCGGCACGGGTCTTTCCTCTCGGACGTGTTCCAGCCAGCGGGAAGGTGTGCAGCACACCGTTTTCAAGCTTAACGAGTGTCTCGGGAGATGCACCGGCGACCTCGACATCCGTGCCGGAGAAATAAAACATATACGGCGACGGATTGATGGTGCGGAGCACTCTATACGTATTCAGGAGACTTCCTTCAAAGGGAGCTTCGAGACGGTTGCTGAGCACGATCTGGAAGATATCTCCCTCGAAGATGTGGTGCTTGGCCTTCTCGACCATCGCACAGAATTCGTCTTTTTCAAAGAGCGCCTTTACTTCTCCTAAGAGCTTTCCGGGTTCTTCTTCTGCCTTCTTTCCGTGACGGATCAGGTCCGAAAGGCACTTCAGCGTCTTGATCGCTGCGTCATAGTTCTTTTCGATCTGCTCATCGGAAAGAGTATTCTCGCCATCCGTGATCTTCATATTCTCGATCAGGATGATTTTCTGCTTTAAGTTATCAAAAGCGATGACCTTGTCAAAGAGCATCAGGTCAACATCCTTAAACTCTTCGGAATCCTCAACATCCGCTCTTACGGTCGGCTCACTGTAGCCCAGGTAATCATAGGAGAAATATCCGACCAGACCGCCGGTAAAGGACGGAAGGTAAGGAAACTTCGGACTTTTATACTCGGACATGATATCGCGGAGCACACTCTCCGGATCTTCGGTATGAATGGTCTTGTCACCGATCGTCATCTCCCCGTTACTGCAGGTGATCGAGAGTTTCGGTTCAAAGCCCAGGAATGTGTAGCGGCCCCATGTCTCGTCGGCCTGCGCGGATTCGAGCATGTAGCAGTGGGTCGAGACGTTCTTTAAGATACGCATCGTCTCGATCGGCGTGGTGAAATCGGAGAGGATCTCGCAGCTTACAGGAACGACACTATACTTCCCTGTCTTCGCGATGTCTCTGACCTCATCGATCTTCGGCAAAATGTTCATCTTGTCCTCCTTTTCTTCCGGATGTCCGATTCTTCTTTGTTGGCGAAGAAGATCATCCTTCCGGGATCGAGCCGAGGGCAATAAAAAAGCCCTCGACAGATTCTTTTCTGTCAAGGGCGAATGAGCAATTACTTGCCGCGTCCGCGGTGCCACCTTGTTTCACGGTATGACCCGTGCGCTTAGCGAGATACCAACATATCCCCGGCATATCACGTCTGCCCTACGTCGCAGAATACTCTGGTTTAGTTCCATTTGACTGCGCCCTCAGCGGTCCATTTGACAACTTGTTTCTTACCTGATTCTCAGCATCGCAGGTTCTCTGTAAAGGCATCATTGCCGTTATCTCCGCGTCAACGGTTTAAACTATATTCAATTTGTAGCGATAATAGCACAATGAAAAAACGCTTGTCAATACACTTTAAGTGTTTTTGTAACAGTTTTCTTTCCGATTTCAGACATGATCCCAGTCATAATCACAGATATGATCTCAGACATTATCACAGGCATGATTTCAGGCATAATCACTGGCATGATTTCAGGCAGGGAGCGAACATAGAGCGATGATCGTCATTCCGGAAAACAGCATGATCCCTGAGATCGATCCCGCGATCGCATACCGGATCGGTTTATGGTGCTTGCGATCGATCAGCATCATAGCGGTGACGATCAGGACAGGTGCCGCGCAGGAAAGGAACAAGTACGAACCCAGAAGCTGCAGCGTATCTATATTCGTTATATCCGCCGTCTCTCCTTTTGTCAGCAGATGCCCTACATAGCCGAGGCCTGCCGAAACGAAGTTATTTCCGAAGTGCAGAAGCATAGGAAGAAGGATATTATTCTTCTTGACCATGAGATAAGACAGCATCGCACCGAGAACAGCAGTATTCAGGAACCTCAGCGGTGACCAGTGCATGATCCCGAAGAAGATACCCATAATAAGGATGATAAGCCAGTCATGCTTCAGGCTCCGGAAATGCGAGAGCACGCATCCCCTCTCCATCGCTTCTTCGCAGATCGCCGGAAGGAACGCCATGATCAGAACAAGAACCGGGAAATTCATATTCCCATAGATAAAGTCGTTCAATCCCGAGACTTCCTCGCGGAACGAGACAGGAAGAATACATAGCGAAATGCCGACACAGAGCATACTCAGCATAAATCCGGCGATCCCCAGAATCACGGTACCGAAGAAATCCGTCATGGAGATCTTCTTCACCGGGAACATCTCTTTGAGTTTCACTTTCCGGATCAGACAGTACCCCACCGCCACGACAAGAAACATCAGTTCCGACAGCACCAGCCCCGGAATACCGAGTTTCCGCTGCACCGCAGCTCCGGCCGTCAGAAACAGCACGAGAAAACCGGCCTGCGCCACAAATCCCATCCATGGTCTTAGTTTTTTCTGATCCGTCAATTGTTCCATGCGAAATAACCTTTCATTCTCACGACTTAAGGATACCACAAGACTTGGCTCTTCATTGTTAATCCTTAAATCGCCCGTGTCACCCGTAAATCACGCCGCCATACAAGTGCTTTTTCATTGTTAATTCTTAAATCACCCGATCCACCCGTAAATTGAGTAATAATACCTCTCGAAAAGCACTGGATTTACGGGTGAAAATCATTTTTTCTCATTTTACAATGAATTCTCTTCTCTCCCACGCAAAAAATTACGGGTGAAATTGCCAAAAAACGAATCTCACCCGTAATCTGCACCCGTCCTCCCGAGAACCACAAGAACTTCGGGAACCACAAGAACCACAAGAACTCCGAGATCCACGAGAACCATGAGATCCCTCAAAGAGCGAACATCTCCTTCACGCTTGCCCGTATATCGCGGATATTCAGCGGACTTCCCGCGCTCTCGTGCGTCAGGATCAGGTTCTTACCAACATAGATCCCACTTCGGCGGTAAAGATCCAGTTTCTGCATATTATCCCTCCGATAACCGGAATCATCCAGCAATCCCAGATGCTCGTGATAGATCTCCTTCCTCTTCCTTTTATCCAGCAGGATGAAATCCACATACTTTACCGCCCCGCCTTTCAATGCAATGCCGCAATCGTATTTATATGGGATTCCCAGTTCATAGTACATATCCGCAAGCATAGCTTCCGACTTGGATCTTGTAAGCTCGCCTCTCTTCGTCGGATACTTCAGCTCCTCCGGAAAAGACGGATTTGATTCCACCGGTTTTCTCAACCAGTAATCCGCAAACTCTTCATCATTGGTAACCAGCGGTTTTACATACTTCTTCTTATCAGGATGAATTTCCGAATACAGTGATTCCATCCTCATTAGGGAGTTCCTGGAAAGAAGTGAATCAATATCATGCAATTCCCGTTCCGCCAGTTTCAGAAGTTGCATGAGATATTCCTTCTGGGCGAGTGATTGCTTAAGTTCCGCCTGATCTCTCGGCAGATAGCGATGGATCACTCTGTCATTTTCGATGATGTGATGATAGTACTGCACTGCTTTATGCGTCGATGAGACCCAGAGCTTCCCTTCCGGGCAGTTTGCCAGATCCTTCCGCGCCATTTTGATCACAGTTTCGAGCTTTTTCTTTCGGGCAATCAGTTCTTCTTGTAGTGGACTCATATCCGGACACCTCGTACTATTCTCTTCACCAGAAAAAAAGGAGCCCCAGGCCGCCCCGAAAACTCTTCTTTCATGACATATAATACGATCGGCATCAGATTGATGAAGGATACTATTATTTAACTACCGGACAGTCCGTCTTGCAAGAGGCTGCGCGCCGTTCCCGCGCAACATCACACATAATCCATAAACACTTGATTAGCGAGGTCTACGCCTTTTTCCGTCAGGCGGTATGTGCCATCCTTATATTCCACAAGTCTGTTTTTAACTTCTTTTTCTATTTCTGCT
>ONFC01000164.1 GCA_900317035.1 uncultured Eubacteriales bacterium | reverse complement strand
TACTTCAGTTACCTCATATTTCTTGCCGGTGTTCATCATGCGGATCTTATCGCCGAGTTTGACGGAACCTTCCTTGACACGGACATTTACGATAACGCCCTTATACGGGTCATACTTCGAGTCAAAGATCAGCGCGCGAAGAGGCTTATTCTCATCTCCGCTCGGCGGCGGAAGGAACTTCACGATCCCCTCGAGGACCTCGTCGATACCTACATTATTCTTCGCGGAGATCAGGGGCGCTTCGGATGCATCCAGACCGATAACATCTTCGATCTCTTTCTTCACTTCTTCCGGCTGCGCCGACGGAAGATCGATCTTATTAATGACCGGCAGGATCTCAAGATTTGCATCAACTGCAAGATATGCATTGGCCAGCGTCTGCGCCTCGATTCCCTGCGCCGCATCGACGATCAGGATCGCGCCGTCACAGGCTGCCAGGCTGCGGCTGACCTCGTAGTTAAAGTCGACGTGGCCGGGCGTGTCGATAAGATTTAAGATATATTCTTCCCCGTCCTTTGCCTTATAGAGAAGTCTTGTGGACTGGGATTTGATCGTGATACCACGTTCTCTCTCGATATCCATATTATCGAGGATTTGGTTCTGCATCTCTCTGGATTCCACCACACCGGTGTTCTCGATCAGGCGGTCGGCGAGAGTGCTTTTACCGTGGTCAATGTGGGCCACGATGCAGAAATTACGGATTTTTTCCTGTCTGTTCATGTTCGTGTTTATTGCTTTCTATTAGAAAAATTTCATCTTGTTGAAGGGGTAGATCCTCGCGAGAACTTTCGCGTCGATCTGGCTCTTCTTAAATGGTCCCATACGGCGGCTGTCGTTACTTCCGCCTCTGTTATCACCCATGCAGTAATACTCATCCGGTCCCAGCGTCATCTCGTCATATCCACGGCTCTGTCCCTCGGCACCGACATATGTCTTCGTGCCTGCCGGCAGATAGTCAGATTCATCGAGGAGCTGGCCATTGATATACACATTACCATCCGCGATCTTGATCGTCTCACCCGGGAGACCGACGATACGCTTGATCAGGTTCTCATCGTGGGAATAGCCCTCCATGCCCTTGGCATCGATCGTGATGATATCCCCGCGGTCGAAGTTGCCGGTATAAACAGAGATCATCTCAACGAATACCGCATCACCGGAGTAAAGCGTCGGCTCCATCGAACTGCCGTACACGTCGTTTCTCTGAATGACAAATACAACAAGAAGGATACCGATCAGAAGTCCGATCGCGACAAACTTCACGGTGTCAAAGAACATATAAAGAGCGCTCTTCTCCTTCTGCGACTCTTCTTTGTCCTTCTTCTTAGCCTTAACCGCTTTCTTGTCTGTCTCGTCGTCTTCGTCCTCGTCAGACTCTTCCTCAGTTTCTTCGGATTCTTCGGACTCTTCGTCTTCTTCTTTGTCTTCCTCGACTATCTCTTTCTCGTCAGTTTCTTCTTTAGTTTTTTCGTCGTCCTCGGCTTTCTCTACCTCGGCTTCCTCAACTGCTTCTTCCGCAGTTATCTCTTCTGCTGCTTCCTCCTCAACACTTCCGTCAGCAGTGGTGTCCTCAGATTTCTCTGAAAGAGCCACTTCAGGGACGATTTCAGAGGATTTCTCGACCAGGTCTTCATTTGTCGCTGTTTCCGTCGCTTTTTCATTCTCTACATCGACACTTTCAGCGACATCCTCGACTAATTCCCCATTTGTCGCTGTTTCTGTCGATTTTTCATCTTCTACAGCAACACTTTCAGCAACTTTCTCGACTATTTCATCATTTGTCGCTGTTTCTGTCGCTTTTTCATCTTCTACAGCAACACTTTCAGCGACTTCTTCGGCTAATTCCTCATTTGTCGCTGTTTCTGTCGATTTTTCATCTTCTACATCGACACTTTCGTCGACAGTTTCTGCAACAGTTTCAGTGACTTCGGAAACCTCTTCCTCGGCCTCCTGCTTCACTTCGTCCTTTTTCGACTTGAACCAGGAATGCTTCTCAGGCTTACTATTCTCTTGTTCGCGGTTATGTTTCTTCATCCAAACCTCCAGACGATCGTCTGCTTTTATCTTCTTCCTACTGTCCCGTCAGAGCTTCACGGCTCCTTGTTTTCACCGGAGCAGCCTTCACTTTTATGCATTCCAGGAGCGGATCGCAGAAGCGAGATCAGAAAGTGCGATCTCTTTTTCTGTACCATCCGCCATGGCCTTCAGCTTCGCTTTACCGGAAGCGATCTCATCATCGCCGAGCACAAGCAGGAACGGGATACCGGTCTTTCCTGCGTACTTCATCTGCGCGCGGAAAGATCTGCCCATCAGGTCGATCTCACAGCCGATGCCCTGCTTTCTCAGGCCAAAAGCCAGTTTCTGCGCTTCGATCTGTGTTTCCGGCGAAAGGTTCGCGATATACAGCTGCACCTTCTGGTCTTTCTCGATCTCGATGCCCTGTGCTTCCATCTCGAGGAGGAATCTCTCAGCGCCCATCGCAAATCCGATACCCGGTGTCGGCTGCCCGCCGATCTCGGAAACAAGTCCATCATAACGTCCGCCGCCACAGATCGTACCCTGCGAACCAACATTTTCGGACTTAAACTCGAAGACGGTTCTTGTATAGTAGTCGAGGCCTCTTACGATGCCGGAATCGATCTCATAGGAGATGCCAAGAGCCTCGAGGTTCGCCTTCAGCCCCTCAAAATGAGCCTTACAGTCATCGCAGAGATAGTCGATAAGACGCGGTGCATTCGCTGCGATCGCGCCGCACTTTTCCTCCTTACAGTCGATCATGCGGAGCGGGTTCTTCTCAAAACGGGACTGGCAGTCCTCACACATCTCGGACAGGTGCGGGCGGAAATAATCCTTCAGGATCTTGTTATACTCCGCGCGGCAGGTCGGGCAGCCGATGCTGTTGATGCACAGCTTCGTCTTCTTTAAGCCCATGCGCTCGAAGAAAGCCACGAGGATGCTGATGATCTCGGCATCGATCGCCGGCCCCTCTGCGCCAAAAGCCTCCACGCCGAACTGGTGGAATTCTCTGTAACGGCCCTTCTGCATCTTCTCGTAGCGGAATGCCGTGATGTTATAGAACAGTCTGACCGGGCTCGGAAGCGAGCTCATGCCGTTCTCGACAAAGGATCTTACTACGCCTGCGGTTCCCTCCGGACGAAGCGTGATCGAACGTCCGCCCTTGTCCTCGAAGGTGTACATTTCTTTCTGAACGACGTCTGTTGTGTCGCCGACCGAGCGGAGGAACAGATCCGTCTGCTCGAAGGTAGGGATACGGATCTCCTTATATCCGTACTGTCCGCATATCTCTGCAAAAGCACTTTCCGCTTTTTGCCATTTATAAACTTCCTCAGGCAGAATATCTTTCGTGCCTTTCTGACAACTGTATTTCATAAAGCTTCTCACTTTCTCTTATCTAAACAATTTATTATACACTAATTTAGCTCGCTACGATAGACCAGCATCGCAAGAACCGCAGGCGCTGCCGTCTCTGTGCGAAGGATCCTTCTGCCAAGGGTGACCAGTTTCGCGCCATGATTCTCCGCCAGTTTCGCTTCTTCCTCGGAAAAACCACCTTCCGGCCCGATAAAGACCGCTATCTTCGGGTGTTTCTCAAAGTCTACCGGCGCGAGGATCTTTCCAAGAGATCCTTCCTTTTCCTCTTCCCACGGGAAAAGCACCAGATCGCAGGTCTCCTGCGCTTCTTTCAGTGCGGATTTTAAGTCCATCACATTTTCCACCTTCGGCACTAACCCGCGGCCGCACTGTCTTGCCGCCTCCAGGGCGATCGCCTGCCAGCGGTCGCGCTTTCCGTCTTTTCCGTCCTTGATCTTCACGATCGAGCGGGAGCAGGCGGTCGGTACATATCTTGTCGCGCCCAGTTCGACGGACTTCTGGATAGAAAGATCCAT
>ONFC01000033.1 GCA_900317035.1 uncultured Eubacteriales bacterium | reverse complement strand
CTTACGGGGGCATCGATCATCGGATTCCTGATGATTTTCATATCAAGGATATTATATCTTTTTTCCGGGCGCTTTTCTACCTTTTTCTTTATCACCTATTCCACCTGATATGTTTTTTCATACAGCAAAAGCACCGTTCCCTTTACCAGGCGGCCAATTAGAGAATATCAATAGATTTTTATGATGATTTCTGTTAAGATGGATAAAATGCAACAATGGGGGAAAGGGATTAACATGATTGCATTGATTCTTGCTGCCGGATATGCCACGCGCCTCTATCCGCTGACGATTAATACTCCGAAGCCGCTTCTTCCGGTCGGACCGAAGGCTATGATCGATTACATCACCGATGAGATCGAGACCATCCCGGACGTAACACGGATCGCCGTAGTAACGAACCATCGTTTCGCCGGTCACTTCGACGAATGGTCAAAAGCCCGTTCCGAAAAGGATATCGCAGATGGCAAGCTCTCTTCTCCGATCATCGTGATCGATGACGGCACGACTGACGACACAAATAAACTCGGCGCGATCGGCGACATCCAGTTCGTCATCGACAAGCTTTCTATCGATGAAGACATGATGATCATCGCCGGCGATAACCTCTTCACCTATAAGCTCAGCGACATGTATGCTTTCTTCAAAGAGAAGCAGCACGATACTCTTATCTCCGTCACCGTTGAAGATGTCAACCAATTAAGGAAACTCGCTGTTGCTACGATCAACGAAGACGGCAAGGTCGAAGCTCTGGCCGAAAAGCCGAAGGAGCCTCAGTCCACCGATGCCGTCTATGCGACATACATGTATCTTAAGGAAACGATCCCGATGATCCGCCAGTATCTCGACGAGGGAAATACACCGGATGCTCCGGGCCACTTCCCGTCCTGGCTCTACACCAGAAAAGACGTCTATGTCTATCGCGCGCCGGGAACCTGCATCGACATCGGAACTCCCGAGAACTATAAGGATGTCTGCGACAACTATCAGAAGATCCTCGGACTCTGATCCCTGCCGGACAAGTTCTTTTCAAACAGAAAACAAGAGGGTGCCCGAATGAGCACCCTCTTTCTTCGTGCGTTTACTTGATTTCCCGGGGGATCACTCCTCAGAGGAACCTTCCGTTTCCACTTCTTTTCCCGCCTTATCCTCAAAGAATCTTCTAAGCGGCATGTAGCAAAGGAATGCCACCATCGAGATCGTGATGCCCTTGAAGATATTGAACGGTACGAAGGTCATAAGAATAACATCCAGCTTCGAATCGATCTTGACCAATGTATTAGCAACATCGCACATTTCGATGATCACGGAAAGCGGGAAACCCATTACCTTCTCGTAAAGCGGGATCGTGAAGAAGTAATTCACGAAAGAGGTCGCGATCACGAGCGCAACTGTGCCGAGGCCGAGAGAAAGGATAACACCCTTCTTATTCTTGAAGCGCAGGTAGATGAGCGTCGTTGTGAGAACAAAGATACTTCCCGAGATGAAGTTCGCGACTTCACCGATATTCTGTGTATTCGTGAACGGCATGTGGATCACATTCTTAAGAAGTTCCACGATTACACCCGCGACCGGGCCGCATGCAAATCCGGCAAACAGCGCCGGGATATCGGAGAAATCGTACTTAAGGAAACCGGGCATCAGGGGAAGCGCGATCTCAAGCAGCATGAGCACTTCCGCGAGCGCCGTCATCATACCTGTAAGCGCGATCCTGCGGATCATCTTCTTTCTGGATTCGTTCTGGGATTTGAGATTTGATGTGACTTCTGACATTTATACCACTCCTTCCATCCGGACTATACCGTCGGCACCGGATTCTCACCGGTTCGGCTCTTCGCTCGCGGGCTCGTATCTTCTCGTGATACATCACCGCCGGTGGGGAATTACGCCCCGCCCTGAAGTTACGATGGGATTATAAGACCAAGCGCACTACGCGTCAATAGAAAAACCGAAATCTTTCTTCACGAAAAGCACCTGTCTTATTCAGAAATTAATATAAGTGAAACACTTCCGTTGCATCTTCTGGGATATACTTAATCATGTGAAATTATGTAAGAAAGGTATCTTCTAAATGAAGCGCAATATACTTCCAGGTATTCTGGTCATCGCTATCCTCGCCTCTTCGGTATTTGCCGCCGGGTGCAAGGATAAGAAACAAATAGGTCCGACGTATACGGACTGGACGGCTCCCTCTTCGGCATCGCAGCCGTCGGAGGAAGCATCTTCATCTACGACTGTAAAAGAATCGGAAACCCCGACGCCGACTCCTTCCCCGGAGCCGACGGCGACCCCGACACCATCACCGTCTCCGACGCCGGTGCCGGAATATGTGGAGCCTACCCTCGAGGGCGGTCCCAAGTGGTATAACGGATACGTCGATCCACGGACAGTCCGCGCAGAGATCGTTTCCAATCCGAAGGATATCGCCGTACTGGTCAACAAATACTACGCCAGCCCGGAGACTTATGTCCCGGAGCTGGTCTATGCGAAATACTCCGCCGGCCAGCAGCTCCGTCCCGAAGCTGCCGAAGCATGGGAGGCGATGCATGACGCATGTATGGCGGATATCGGTCAGGATCTTTACCTGATCTCCGGATACAGATCCTGGGCCACACAGACGGCAAGTTTCAATAACGCGATCCCGAGACGCGGTCTGGACAAAGCCGTCTGTAAGAATGCCTATCCGGGAAGATCCGAGCATCCTCTCGGTCTGGCTTTGGATATCAACATCAAAAGCGACCCCGAGATCCGCGACAATTTCGTTTATACGAAGGCCGGCCAGTGGGTCCTCGAGCATGGCCACGAATATGGATTTATCTGGCGCTATCCGGCAGAGAAAGGTCACATCACCGGCTACGGTGTAGAAGGCTGGCACTTCCGCTTCGTCGGTGTCGATGTCGCGACCGAGATGTACGAGAAGAAGATCAGTACGCTGGAAGAATACTACGGGAAACCGCAGCTCCTTCCGGACGATTACAACGAGTGAGCCCGAAAGGATATAGTACCTATGCTTCTGAGCCACAACGGAGATTATCAGTTCTTCGATATCGGAACGAAGATCTATTCGTGCTACGCTGTCACATATAAAGACAAAGCCGTCATGATCGACGCCGGTCCTCTTTCCGAGCGCGAAGCGATCGAGAAGAATCTGGAAAAGGATTTTCTTTTCGACTTTGATGCCATTTTCCTGACCCACGTACATGGCGATACCGCAGGAAATGCCGAGTATTTCTCCATGCTGTATAACTGCCCGGTCTATTGCATGAAGGATGCACTTTTATCTCTTCAAAGAGGTGTCTGCAAGCGTCCCGCAAAGGATCATCCGTATATTAAAAAAGCAGGTCCCGCAGGAAGTGTCGTCCCGAAGCTTCCGGCATTCGTCCCCTTTGAGCCCTGCCAGAATGCACAGCCCCTGACCAGACAGGTCGCGGAGGAATACTTAGGGAAAGATGTCCAGCTTCTCATGACACCCGGCCACTGCGAAGATTCGATCTCCCTTAGGATCGGAGATACCGCCCTGATCGGCGATGCCGCGCAGTTTAACAAGCGCGTCCTTGCCCCTGTTTTCGTCGATAATGAAGCACAGCTGGCAAGAACATGGGAGACACTCATCGGACTTTCCTGCAAACAGTATTTAAGCGCACACGGCCGCCCCTTCTCCTTCGAAGAATGGCTCAAAAACAAATAAGAGAAGGCCCCGGAAAACATTTTTCATCAGAAAGAATATAAGTGAAAAGATCTCCGAAGAGACGAGTTTTTTGCGCAGCAAAAACTGTCTGAGTCTCGCGGAGATACTTTTCACTCTTTAATTTGTGTTTAGTAAAAATCTTTCCGGATCCCTTCGATGATCTCATCACGCATGACCCTCGATAGTCCGATCGCCGTCGTGGAAACCACGACCAGAAGATGTGCCAGGATCACGATAATGAAGTACGGCACATTGATGTAGTGCGGGATCGTGGGAGCAATAAAGTTCACCGTTATCTGCATCGAGACAACCAGGATCAGTACCAGGAAGAAGATACTCTCGAAGAAATAGATGATACTCTCCGAGATGACCATCCGGAACAGTGTTTTTCGCGACATACCGACAGCATTCAGAAGAATATATTCTTTCCTTCGGAACACGATATTACTGAGCACGGTCATGATGACATTTAAGAAACACATGAAACTGAGCATCGCGACATAACCGTACATGATGATGCGGACCAGCGAATTCACTGCGCTCCGTGCACGGTAATCGATACCGTTATCCACCAGCGTATCCGTCAGATACAGATTATTTTCAAGGATCTCTTTCATCTGAGGAACCGCAGTCACCGGATTTCCGGCGGTAAAGATAAACACTTCGTAGCCGGAAGCAGCTCTCAGGTGATAATAATCTAATCTCGAGAGCGGCACATAAATCTCCATAACAGGTTCACTGATCTGAAGATCATCCGACAGATCGATCTCCGCGACCGGCTTCAGCGAGTGAACAAAACTCGGCCGGTTCTCGTCATTAATGTCCATCCTTATCTCGTCAGGAAGCTTCGAAAAGCCCTTCCCTTCATAGATCACTCTTCCGCTTTCCGTGTACATCGTAAGAGAATTATTCACGATACAAAGCTCCGATCCGTATTCGAAGAACGGATCCGGATCGATGTCATGTTTCGTCAGAAGTTCCCGGTATGTTCCATCGTCGATAAAAACGATCGGCATATAGACATACTCTTCACCATACGATGAGTTGATCAGATATTCACGTATCTCCTGGGATGCCAGTGACGAGGAAGAAAACTGCATCTGAATGGAAGTAACATACATCATTTTAGCGGTCTTGACAGTATCCACTTCATTGAGGAGATAGAACATAGACTGGTCTTCTTCGGTAAAACCACCCTCCCCGGTAGGGTTCATATAGGAGATCACATTTCCGGCTTCGTTTTCCTCGACTCTGTAATTCTCGGTGACAGAGCGGACCAGCATATTTGCAAAGAGGATCATAAACACGCTGGCCATGATCGAGATGACCGTTGCCAGATATCTCTTTCTATAGCGCTGATAATTCTTCAGAGAAAGAGCTCCGGTAAAGCCCAGGATACGGATAGCCAGCCCGTGATGATTCTTCCCCGCTCTTCCCCGGGATGCGCTGTCCTGCGAGCGCACCGCCTCCATAGGAAGTACTCTGGACACTTTCATCACAGGGATCAGGACAGCGGCGAATATCGTCAGAACGGAAAGGATCAATGGTCCGATCGTATTCTGATAGCCAATGCGGTAATGAAGATCGATATTCTTCAGGATGAAATAATTGGCAGCATTTCTTCCCATGTCACTCAGGGCATTAAACAGGAAATAACTGCTTATATGACCCAGGACAAGACCGATCGGAATGCCGATGATCGAGTAATAAAATGCCTCCTTAAACATAAGATCCCTCACCTGTCTTCTGGTGGCACCGACAGACTTCAGAAGTCCGATCGCACGCAGACGCTCGGAAGACGAGGAGGCAAAGGAATTATAGATGAGCATGATCGCCAGAAGTGCGATCATAGCGATCGTACCGGCAGAGACTACCGCGATGATCCTCTCGATCCTCGTATCATCTGCCGAGTTCTCCATACGGATATAATCCTTGTTATAAAGGCAGTCATCTTCGTAATCAAAATTGTCGGACGTAAAGGTGATATAATCGGACGGATCTTTGAGTTCAAAGTATGCATTTACGGCAGAACCTGCCATGACATTTTCCGAACGGGTGAGGATCGTATTCTTCGCTACCGTTTTCCATGTCGAGTATTCCGGCACCACAAAATATCCGACGATCGTATATTCCTGCTCACCGATCGAGTAGAACTGTTCATTCACCAGTCCCTGCTTATCCCGCTGAAGTCCGCGAAGATTCATGACTTTATGTCCCTGCGAATAGCGGGCATAGTATTTCATATCGATGGTAGATCCGAGCTCCAGACTATTCCGGTCATCCGAGAACATCTCCAGAGAAATGATCGCTTCATTACTGTTTTCCGGCATTCTTCCCCTTACCAGAGAGATGTGGCACATATCCTCAAATCCCGGACTCATCGCCGCCAGGAAATACTCATACTTATCCATATACTGCAGAAGTCTCGGTTCTGCTTTCATGAGTTCTTCATCATATCCGAATCCGGCATTAAAACCGAGTTCCTGGACATACACTACATTTTTGATGCGCTCATCTTTTGCCGTCTTCTGGAAATCCATAGAGGTCATCGAGTACGCTTCTACATGCCATGTACCGTATTCATCGCTGGCGAAGCTTTTCAGAATATCGATCGCGCACTGATGCGCCGACGTCACGATGGAAAACATCATCGTAGCGACGATGATCCCGATGAGAGTCAGTATCGATCTTCCCTTATTTTTGAATACCGTTCGCTTGGCATATTTGCTGACGATATTGGGGGACCGGCTCATTTACGGATCACCTCATCGTGCTGGATCCGGCCGTCCTGGATCGTAATGATACGCTTTGCCTGAAGTGCCACATTTTCATCGTGCGTGATGAGCACCGTAGTCTGATTATATTTCTGGTTCGAATACTTAAGAAGCTCGACAACTTCCTGACTGTTCTTGGAGTCGAGGTTTCCGGTCGGCTCGTCCGCGAGAAGGATCGTCGGCGCATTGATCAGTGCCCGTCCGATCGCGACGCGCTGCTGCTGGCCGCCGCTGAGCTGACTCGGGAATGCATTTCTTTTTTCTTTCAGTCCGAGAAGGTTAAGAAGCTCCCGTAAGCGTTCCCGGTTCACTTTTCTATGGTCAAGGAGCACCGGCATCGTGATGTTCTCCACCACGGAGAGGACCGGGATCAGATTGAAGAACTGATATACCAGGCCGATCTCTCTTCTTCGGAAGATCGCCAGCTGTTCATCGTTCTGTTTAAAGATATCTTTTCCATCGATGAGTACCGTGCCGGATGTCGGCCTGTCTACGCCGCCCAGCATATGAAGAAGAGTGGATTTGCCGGAACCGGATGCACCGATGATCGCGACGAATTCTCCCTTATTGATGGTCAGGGATACATCGTTCAGAGCAGCAACGACATTCTCGTCCTTGCCGTATGTCTTGGTAAGATGTTCCGCTCTAAGTAGTTCCATTTTTTCCCCTCACCCCACTAAATACTTTCGGATCCGTTATCTTTTCGAGTTGTAGAAACGCACCGTGAAGACTGCACCTGTCGCCGGCGCCTCGCGGTTACTCGCACGGATCGTACCGCTTTGTCTCTCGACGATCATCTTCGTCAGCGCAAGTCCGATACCGATACTGGTATTTAAGGCCACTTTTCCTCTGTAAAAGCGCTCGAACACATGCGGGATATCCTCCGGATCGAAGCCGGATCCGGTATCGCTGATGACAAACTCGGTATAGATCGGCGTGTATTTGACTCTGACCTCGATCACGCCGCCCTCCGGAGTGTGCTCCATACAGTTCTTGAGGATGTTTCCGAATGCCTCGGATGTCCACATCATATCTCCGCGGATGACCGCGTTCTCCGGGACATACATCCTAAGCGCGACGCCATTGATGTCCAGCGGCACCGCCAGGGGGCCTGCCGCCTTTGCGAGCATCTGTCTGACGTTATACTCCTTCTGCTCGAAGAAGACCGTATCTGCATCGATCTTACTCATCTTCAGGAGTGTGTTGATGAGCCACTCGATACGGTTTAAGCTCTGCATCATCTCCGCCAGAAGATCGAATCTCTTCTCATCGGAGAGCTCCGCATCCGAGAACATATCCACGACGATATTCATGGACGTAAGCGGTGTTCTCAGCTGATGGGCGATGTCTGCGATGGAATCAGAGAGGAATCTCTTGTCGGCCAGAAGCTGCGATGCCTGTTCACGAAGGCGGATCACCAGCTTATGGATCTCCGAGCTTAAGATGGCGACCTCGCCTTCCTTATACTCCTCAAACTTCACATCCTCCGCGCCGTGCAGGATCTTATCGATACTGTCCGAAAGATCGGCGATCCTTCTGTATCGGCGGATATCCGCGAGCAGCCGGATCAGGATCAGGGTAACGGAAGTGATAACGACAGCGATCACGCTGTTCCATCCCAGGAAAGATGCTCCACAGGCAAGGATCACCGTGATCACGATGTAGATAAGATATTCACGTCGGAGTTCTGCGTTATTGCGGATCATGCTTACTCCCCGGCTTTATATCCGAAACCGCGGATCGTGCGGATCAGCATCGGCTGTGCCGGATCATCCTCGATCTTCTCACGGAGTCTCTTGATATACACTGTAAGTGTGTTGTCATTTACATACTCGCCGCCGACATCCCACAGATCCTGCAGGAGCTTGGCGCGTGTCAGGACGATGCCCTGGTTATTTGCAAACAGGAGAAGCAGTCTGTACTCGAGTGCGGACAGGATGATCTCCTCCCCGTCTTTACTGACGTTGCCTCGGGCGGTATCGATCTTTACATTTCCGAGTTCCACGACATCCGAAGATTTATGGGATCTTCTCATGACACTCTTGATGCGGGACAGCATCTCTCTCGGGCGGAAGGGCTTGCTGATATAGTCATCCGCGCCCATGTCGAGGCCGGTGACGACGCTGTATTCATCGCCGGAAGCTGTAACGAAAATAACCGGAATATCCGCCTTCTGTGCTTTGATCGCCGCACATACGGCATACCCGTTTCCATCGGTAAGGGAAATATCGATAAGCGCCAGATCAAAGGATTCGTTCTCGATCTTCGTCATCGCTGTCGTCTGACCCGGTGCCCAGATCACATCGAATCCTTCGGATTTTAAGAAGGCAGAAAGCGTAGTTACAATACTGGAATCATCTTCCACGAGTAAAATTCGTCCCATAAAACAACCTCTTCCACAGATTTCTCTTGATACTATTTTACCTTTTTTACAGGGGCTGTGGGTGACTAATTTCACACTTTTCCACGAAGATAATCATCAGGAGCAGATCAGGCCTTCTCAGATACTGCTTCCGCTACTGCCGGAGCCGCTTCCTTTTTCTTTCTTCCCGTCGCGAAAAGCACTATAAACGCGACCGCGATCACGATCGTTACGCACAGGCCGCCCTCCGGTCCGAATGTGCCGCCGGTCAGGATGTCCTTAGACATCTTGGTAGGTGCGGACGAGAAGACCGATGCCGACTGCGGGTTGCCGCTGACCTCAAGCCCGTAGAGGTTGCCCTGACAGAAGTTCCATACCGTATGCATCGCGCAGACAGTGTAGATATGACCCTGGCGGAGAGCGATGCAGGCAAAGAGCGCTGCGATCAAAGCCAGGTTGATCAGCGCCAGAACAGAGAATCCGGCATTACCTGCATGCAGCAGGGAGAAACACATCGAAGAGAAGAAGATGCCGAACGGGATGCCGAATCTTCCGGCGATACGGGGCATCATGTAGCCTCGCATCATGATCTCTTCCGTCGCGCCCTGCGGGATCCACATCAGAAGATAAAGGAAGAAAAGTCCTACGTTATCCGAAGTAAGGGCATATCCCTTGAAGGAGACCTGACCGGTCACGAACAGAAGGACATATACCGAGGAGATCAGGATGAATCCGAGAAGCATTCCCCTCAGGTAGTTTCTCCACGGCGCCTTACCCTTTCCTCTAAGGAAAGAGGGGTTGGGAGTCCAGACCTGTGCAGAGGAATCTTTCCCGGCGAGTTCTTTTGCAGAAGCAAAACCCATCGTGGTAAGACGGTTTCTCTCCAGAAGCTTTACGATCAGCATATAGATGCCGATGATGCACCAGTAACCGAGTCCCATAAAGAAGATGAACCAGTGGTTCGACATGAATTCTGAAAAGAGAGCTGCTGATTCCGATACCGCATCCTCCACCGCGGATAGGCTGGAAAGCTCGCGGAACATGCGCAGGAAACGAACAGATTCAGTAGTCTTCATGTAGGAGATGACCGCCGGGATCATGGCGACCAGCTGGAAGACCGAGAGTAGCGCCAGCGGTAGGACCGCTTGACCGATCAGGAAACCTCCGAGCGATTTTCTCTTCACCGGCCGGTAACCATAGACTCTCGCTCTGGCGCGGGAAACATAGTCTTTCTCCTGTTTCTTCGCGCGTTCCATGGCTTTTCTGATCTCTTTATCGGATTTCGATTCGACCGATACCGTAAACATCTCGGTCGTAAGAAGTTTCTTCGACACCAGGAGGCAGACCGCCGCAAGAAGGAGCGAAGAGATCACACAGATCAGGATCGGGAGAAATTGCGCCGTGTTCATCAGGCTGTCTCCGATCCCGAAGAAATGTCCGTAGATCGGGATGCATTTATTGATATCATTTGCAGTACTCGGCTGCATGCAGGTCACGCAGGCCACCAGCACGATCATAAAGATCGGAAGGAATGCCGTCTGCGCCGAGATGATGGACTGGCTCATGCAGGAGATCATGATCGTGATCGCAGACATCAATACGATCAGAGACAGGGATAGCATCAGCACTCCGAGGAATCCGGCTATGGAAGTCGGGAAGAAAACGATCATACATACTATGCTCGGGATCAGGGCGTGAAGCGCGACACCCAGGAAATTACCCAGAACGATCGTCCAGCGTGACATCGGTGTCATAAGGATCGACGCAAAAGTACCTCTCTCCTTCTCCCCTGCGATCGCATTCATCGCGATGAGCATGCAGGTGTACATGATCGATACGAAGAAAAGAAGCGGCGCGACCATTCGTGAGACCCGGTCACGGAATAGGCCCGAAGGCTGCTCATCATGTACGGATTCCGTATAGATAAGCGGCTGCTCTCCTAACGGAAGAAAGACACCGAGTTTATCCGACAGATAATTGTAGTACCCGCCTTCGAGATCGTATTCCAGGAAATCTTTCCTGAAGTCCGCATATTCAAGATGGTCTGTAGATATGAACGTCAGTATTTCCGGGCGTTCTTCCACTTTTTTCACCAGGACTTTCTCATCAAAATCCTTCGGGAAGACCAGGACCATAAACGCATCATATTCTTTCATCCATTTTGAGAAAGTAAACACATCGAAGACCGCGTCAGTCTCTTTATCCTCGATCCCCAGCCAGAAGTAGTAATCTCTCTCCTGCGCATATTCTTTCCAGGAATCCGGGGGATTGACCACGACGATATTCGAAGCGTATGACGAGTCGAAGCCGTCATTTCTGTGGATATATTGGTGGATCAAGCTGAAGAAATAGCACAGCACAACAATGACGAAAGCCACACAGGCAAGGAAAGTGATCATAGATGCCTGTGACTTCATCGTGTGGTTTTTTCCGAATGTTTTCCGGATCAGTGCCTTCAGCGAACGCTGCATCTTTACCCCTCCCGATGATATTCTGAATAGAGTTTGAAGAATGCTTCTTCAAAATTTCTGCTTGCTGTCTTTTCTGTTAGTGCCTGTGCCGATCCCTGATCCACGATCCTTCCGTCCACGAGGATCGCGATCTCATCGCAGAGCTGCTCCGCCACAGAGAAAATGTGGGTCGAAAGAAGGACGCAGCAGCCCTTCTGACGAAGTTCCAGAAGATAATCCATGACCTGTCTTGAGGTAAGGATATCCAGTCCATTGGTCGGCTCATCAAAGATGATCACCTCCGGATCATGGATCAGCGAGATGACGATGGAGACCTTCTGCTTCATACCGGTAGATAATTCCACGATCCTCTTATCTGCGAAAGGTCCGATGCCGAATCTCGCAAAGCTCGCCTGTTTTCTCGCCTCTACCTCTTCTTTCGGAATATCGTAGAGTTCGCTGAAGAAGCTGTAGAGCTGGTTCGGTGTCGAGAGCGGGTCAAGCTTGATCTCCGTCGTCAGAAAACCGATCCTCTTCCGGATCTCCTGCGCAGATGCCTGTGTGTCCAGACCGCAGATCGATATGATACCGGTCGTAGGCATGAGAAGCGTCGAGATCATCTGCATCAGTGTCGTTTTTCCGGCACCATTCGGACCGAGAAGTCCGAAGATCGTTCCCTTCCCCACCGTAAAGCTGACGTCTTTCACGACCAGGTCGCGCTTATTATATCTTTTACTTACGTGATTTACCGAAATCATTGGCTCCTCCTTCTTCTGCGATATGCAGCATGCCATCTTTACTCTTCAGGCATATGATAAACAGCTCTGCTGCAAAGAGCAGGTTGATACAGATAACAAGCAAAACGGTCCACACGGAATATGTTCCGTTGAAGATCTCACGGATCGACATGATCACATTATGGATCGGGATGAAGTACTCGGCGAAGATGGCGTCCGACGGACGGAACATATTACCGAAGAATTCGAAGATCAGAAGCACCAGCGGCACCTGCAGGTTCATGATTACATCCTGCATCCTGCGGATCTTAAAGGTGATGCCGAAGCAGAGCATCGCCATCATGACCGCAGCAACGATAAGAAGGATAAAGAATACCAGAAGCTGCGAAGGCGTCAGGAATAACCCGAACGGCAGGAGCGAATACGCACTGTTGCTACGGTTCAGCCATGACGATATAAACAAAAGGAAGAATGTCACCACGGCGCTGACAATGCCGACAAAGATGACCATGAGTGCTTTTCCGATAAGAAGGGATTCTTTCGAGATCGGGGAAAGATAGACCTTCGTGAGGAACCCGCTCTGTCTTGAAGCTGCGAGTGTCTCCGCGGTCAGTGAATAGATACAGTAATACATAAGCAGTATCATCATGCTCGGGATCGTCCTGGATGCTCCCAGATTGGCGACTGCGCGGTTACTCGTCACAAAAGTAAACGGATTAAAGACATCCACATCCCATCTCTCACCTCCGCCGGCATCCAGATACGGCTGGCCGAGATGCTCGAGAAGATAGGGGGAATAACCTTCGCCAATATCCGCTTTGAACTGCTCTGCCTGAAGATAACTGTTATAGTCTCCGTTATAATCGATCTCCACGGTCATATTCAGATTTCTGGTATTCTGGCCGAGGGAAAGGCGGGAATAATAATCTCTCACACAAGAATCAAAATCAACGACCTTACGGTTCTCGGAGGCCATGAAAAAGACGATAACTCCGCCGTTTTTCATGATCCCCTCTCCCTCTGAATCAACGATCTGTTCGGCTTCTTCGAGCGTCATCCACGTGGGAGAGTAAAAAGAGGACTTCGGACTCGATTCGAAATAGTCCACGAAAGAATCCGGTGCATTAACAAATGTGACCGGACGGCTCTGAAGAGATCCGGTCGACAGATAGTTCATCAGCATCGGGAAAAGATTGATTGCGGCTAGAAGCAGGAGCGCCGGCAGAAGAAAGACCTTAAGGGTCTTCTGCCAGTTGTTGATGATCTTACTCATCTCCCATTTCAAAATCGTGATCGTGTGCCGCATGAAAAAACCTCTGAAATGTTATGTCTCAGGTTGTGTAACTGTTGATTTTATTATAAAAAGCCACAGCCGAAATAAGGTAAAGCAAAGATTCAGTTTCTGTGAACATTCTGAAAACGGCTATTTCTTTTCTTTACATTCTCTCCGGAAGTCCCATATGTCTGGTCTCGCAGAGGAGTTCCACTACAGGTGTCGTCGCGCTTCCCGGTGTTCTGTTCATGCGGATGATCGTGATCGCCGTATGACGCATGCGTACGAGTGCGCAAAGATACGGGAAGGGAATATTCAGAAGACGGGACATCATCGCTGTCAGGGATCCGCCATGCGCGAAAAGCGCTACCGTATATTCTTCGTCGGTCTCTCTTTCACAGCGGTAGTATAGGCCCTCTCTTTTATATCCGAGAGATGCCATCCAGGTGTCGGTCTCTTCCATGACCCGGTCAACATCCGACGTCGCGAGATTTCCCTGGAAGAACGGCCAGTCGTGCCAGTTAGGGTCATTGATCAGCTCGCCTCTGTCGGCCATGGCATCCACTTCATCCCAAGGGTTGCCGCCATCGTAGAGCGCTTCTCCATAGCCGAACCGGATCTCCTTCATGAAGTCCAGTGTCCGGATCTCACTGATGCCGGAGAGGTCTGAGAAAGCTTTTGCCGTTTCGAAAGCACGTCCGTACGGAGAAGAATAGATCTCGCGGATCTTATCTTCCATCAGTCTTTCTGCCGCCTGCCTTGCTTCTTTTCTTCCAAGCTCTGTCAGACAGTTCTTCTCATAATCCGGTTCGCCGTGCCGTACTAAAATAATTCTCATCCCTCGCTCCTCCAGATCAAAGGGTGTTAAAAAAGGGGGGCTTCCGCGAAGCATCGGACAGTTTTTGTGTCCTGCAAAAAAACCGCCGCGCGGAAGAAACCCCCAATTTAAACTTTTCTCATTCCGAACGGAATACTCCGTTTATTATTTCACCAGTTCCTCTGTTTCCTGTGCAATTGCCAGCTCCTCGTTCGTCGGGATGATAGCAACTGTTACCTTGGAATCATCAGCAGAGATAACTGCTTCGGAGCGTACTCCGTTGTTCTTAGAAGGATCGATCTTAACGCCCATGAATTCCAGACCCTCACAGGCAGCAGCACGGATATAGTCGGTGTTCTCACCGATACCTGCTGTAAATGCGATCACATCCACACCGCCCATAGCAGCAGCGTAAGAACCGATGATCTTTCTTGCCTGGTACTCGAACATCTCGAGTGCCAGTGTCGCACGCTCATTGCCCTCACGGGAAGCCTTCTCCAGATCTCTGAAGTCGGAAGAAACACCGGACAGACCCTCAACACCGGATTTCTTATTCATGAGGACATCGATGTCATCCGGGCTCAGGTTCTCGTTCGTCATCAGGAACGGAACGATCGCCGGGTCGATATCACCGCAGCGTGTACCCATGCAGATACCTGCAAGAGGTGTAAGACCCATGGAAGTATCGACGCACTTGCCGTGATCTACTGCGGCAAAGGAAGAACCGTTACCGAGGTGGCAGGTGATGATCTTGATGTTGTTATAATCCTTGCCGAGGAACTCAGCCGCACGGCGGGAAACATAACGGTGGGATGTACCATGAAAACCATAACGGCGGATGGAATACTTCTCTGTAAGCTCATAAGGAAGAGCATAGGTGTAAGCCTTCGGCGGCATGGTCATATGGAAAGCGGTATCAAATACTGCAACTTGCGGTGTGCCCTCAGGCAGTACGGACTCGCATGCCTCGATACCTGTGAGGTTTGCCGGGTTGTGGAGAGGTCCCAGAGGGAAGCACTCACGGATAACACGCTTTACGTCATCGTTAACGATAACGGACTTGCTGTAGTACTTACCGCCATGGAGTACACGGTGGCCGACAGCCTTGATCTCGGAGATATCGGAAAGTACGCCGTGATCCTTATCAACGAGTGCGTCGAGGATCATCTTAACAGCTACCTTATGGTCCGGCATCGGATCTGTGCAGACATAGTCCTCTTTGCCCGGAGCCTTATATGTGAGCTTACCGTCGATACCGATACGCTCGGCATTACCTTTTGCGAGAACGTCGCCTGTAGATGTTTCAAAGAGCTGGAACTTGCAGGAAGAACTTCCGCAGTTGATAACTAAAATCTTCATTCATTTTCTCCTTTTGTTTCGTTATATCAAAACAGGGTGGAACGGTTTTTCCGTCCCACCCGATTTTACTTAGGAATTCTGAGCCTGTACTGCAGTGATCGCGATTACACCGACGATATCCTTTGCGGAGCATCCGCGGGACAGATCGTTGACCGGCTTTGCGATACCCTGGCACATCGGGCCGTAAGCCTCTGCCTTGCCCAGTCTCTGAACGAGCTTGTAACCGATGTTACCTGCGTCGAGGTCAGGGAAGATAAGAACGTTTGCCTTACCTGCAACATTGCTGTTCGGAGCCTTGCTAGCACCAATGGACGGAACCATAGCGGCGTCAGCCTGGAGCTCACCGTCGATAGCGAACTGCGGATATTCTTCTTTAGCGATCTTTGTGGCCTCAACAACTTTGGTAACGTCGTCGTGCTTTGCGGAACCCATGGAAGAGTGGGAAAGCAGAGCGACTACCGGCTCTTTGCCGACGAGCTGCTTGAAGGATGCAGCGGAGGAACCTGCGATTGCAGCGAGTTCTTCCGGATTCGGGTTCTGAACGAGACCGCAGTCACCGAATACGAATACACCGTCTTCACCGTACTCGCAGTCCGGAACGACCATTACGAAGAAAGCGGAAACGAGCTTGGTGCCCGGAGCTGTCTTGATGATCTGAAGGGACGGACGGAGTGTATTTGCTGTGGAGTGGCAGGCACCGGAAACGATACCGTCACCATCGCCCATCTTAACCATCATGCAGGCATAGTACATATAGTCACCGAGAAGTGTCTTCTCTGCTTCTTCCGGTGTCATACCCTTTGCCTTACGGAGCTCATAGAATCCATTGATGTATTCCTTTGTCTTTTCGTAGGTGTGCGGGTTGATAATTGTCGCTTTGGAAATATCGAGTCCTTCGCTGTTCGCCTTGACCTCTTCATCTGTACCGATGATGATCAGATCAGCGATGTCCTCTGCGAGGATCTCTGCTGCCGCCTCAAATGTTCTTCTGTCCATAGACTCAGGAAGAATGACGGTCTTTTTGTTGCTCTTTGCTTTTGCTTTAATTTCATCAATGAATGCCATAAAACTTTCGCCTGCCTTACACTAAATATTATACTCTTATAAGGAGGCCTTTTCAATTCCAAAAGCACTGCCCCTCGTACGTGTTATTGCTGAAGTTGAGACTTCAGATACAGGAGCATCTTTTCTTCGAACTTCAGAAAGATCTCAACCTGCCTGGGGTCATCGACCGAAAGCGCCGAAAGCCCCTCTTCGACATACTTTTTCGCCGCCTCTTTATCATTAAGAACGTAAAAAGCATAGTACGCGAGTTTTCTTCTTCCGTTAGCATCTGTATCTGCATCGATATTTCTCTTCGAGTGCTGATAGAACCGGCTTGCCAGTTCCGGGACTTTATGACGGAAGGAATAGTACGAGAACAGTACAGTGTCCAGATAGAAATGTCCCATATCCGTAAGTCCCACAGTCTTAAGTCTGGTCATTGCATCGATGCACTCGGACATCGCAGTAAGATCGTTTCTCATCTCCGCGACCCGGTAGAAACTACATAGATAACGTATCTTGGACCCCAGAGCTGCTGACCCGTACATGGCATGATCAAAGGGCTGTGCCACCAGATCTTCTTCCGTCTTTGCCTGCTGCATGGACATCGACAGCTCCCAGATCCTTGCCTCGAGGCCCTCCGGCTTTTTATGTCTCTTGATCTTGTAATAACTTATGGAGAGGAAAAGACCGAAACCGCCGGTACATAATCCGCCGAGAAATCCCCGGACCTCCTGCTTCATCGAATCAAATGCTCCGTATCCGTTCATCAGGCTCAGCACAGCAAATGTGACGGCAAGAACGACAGCAAGAACGGTATGGAATGTACTTTTCCGCGCCTCCTCGTCTGCTCCTTTTTTACACATAAGGACCGTCGGATAGAGCTGGTTCAGACGGGTTATCGAAAACTTCATCTTCCCCGGGTTTTCTTTATCGTAATAATCTCTGTCCCACCGGATAAATATGCCGGCCACGGTAATAAGAACAAAGCCTTTCGCTTTGTAATACAAATATTCGAAAAGCACCCAGATCCATCCGAAACCGATCAGACCCAGTATTATGCCCAGGAAAATTAACAGAAAACCCATACGACCTCACATCCTGCCGAAAAGCGGCATCCACAGCCCCCTTGTTCCCGTTTATTGTACACGGTTTGCAAAAGTCATGTAAAGAGGAAGGGTCAGCCCGGTTCCGTTCCGTAGATGATCTTGCCGCCGGAGCGGATGACGATCTTATCTGCGCCTGATCTCGAGTAATCATCGGAGAGATTAAAGTCAGACCAGTCGCCGTGGTGGATCGAGAACTGTACGATCAGCTTGTCGCCCTTTTCCAGTTTCCCCGATCCAAAAGCACTGATCGTGCAGCTTGTATCTGCTCCCGTTTTCTTCGGTTCGATCTTAGAGAATTCTCCTTTAACACTGTTAATAGCCGCGTAATTTCCGTCTTTGCGGCTTACGGCCGAGTGGTAGCAGTCAAAGGCAAGTGCGCCTGATTTTTCGTTGGTAAAGTAGTACTCGACGGACAGCGAGCCCAGGTCGATCGCATCTGATCCGGTGTTCTCGATGGTCATATTTCCGGAGATCGCATTGCCAGATCCGCCCATGCTGTAGTCGATGGAGACGGTCACTTTTCCATTTCCCGAAGGAGCCGGAGAGGTAGGAGCGGGTGTCGTATCGGAAGGACCCTGCGTCGGAGAAGTGGGAGCCGGGGTCACGACATTACCGGATCCGTCCGGTACCTGTCCGAATACGAGAGATCCGTTTTCAAACAGGGCCACCGCCGCGGAAGATGCCGCATCCTGCGGAAGTCCGGTGATCCGAAACTGCACTTCTTTCTTATACTCTTCCTGACCGCCCGGATAGCAGGCACGCTCTTTGAAAAGCACCTGTACGCAGGCTGTATTTCCATCTCCGGCAAGGATCGTAAGCGATGCCACATCCTGCCCGAAGGAAGAGGAGACCGACAGATCCGATGCGGTCTTCCCGGAAGGAACTGTAAAGTAATAGCGCAGTTCGAGAGCCTTCGGCGCTCTTGCCGGCCATCCGGTCATGTTATAGGTCAGCGCTTTTATCTCGAGAAAATC
>ONFC01000045.1:14138-17068 GCA_900317035.1 uncultured Eubacteriales bacterium | reverse complement strand
GCGCTGGATGGATTTGATGCGGTGCACTTTCATAGTACCGCCGACATGTTCTCGCAGAAGAAGACCCTCGAGAACTATAAGGGGAAAGTCATCCTTACTTCCCATACGCCAAAAGCACCGCACCGCGAGTGGATCGAGGATATGGAAAGTCCCGATGTGGTAGAGAGGGAGAAGGCGCTTTTTGAAAGAACGATAGCGTTCGATGAATATGCGTTCAGCCGTGCGGACTATGTGATCTTCCCCTGCAAAGAGGCGGAGGAACCGTATTTTCATACATGGGAGGACTACCCGAAGTATAGAGATGAGAAGAAAATACTGTATCTTCCTACCGGATGTCCGACATGCGCGCCGAAGAAGATGAGAGCGGAGATCCGTGCGGGACTGGGGATTTCGGATGAACGATTCGTCATTTCATTCGTGGGAAGACATAACCGGGTGAAGGGCTATGACCGTCTGATCGAAGTCTTCGGAAAACTTGAAAACGTGACGGTGATCTGCTGCGGAAAAGAAGGCCTGATCTCTGCGCCTGTGTCGAAGAACTGGATCGAGATCGGATGGACGGATGATCCGTTTTCCTATGTGAATGCTTCCGATCTTTTCATTCTTCCAAACCGGGAGACATATTTCGATCTCGCCCTTCTTGAGACGCTGTCGTTCGGAAAAGTTTCCCTGCTGTCCGAAACCGGAGGAAATAAACTTTTTTCGGGGATGGAGGACATCGGGATATATTCATTTGAGACAGAAGACGAAGCGGCGGATATCATCCGAAGTGTAATGAACGAAGATCCGTCCGAAAGAAACAAAAAAGAAGAAAGACAGGTGCTTCTGCATCAGGAAAAATATTCGATGGAGAAGTTCTGTGAAGGATATAGGGAGATCCTGCGGAAGGTGTGTGGAAAGTGAGCGGGAATCAAGAAAAGAAATCTCTTTTCAAGAACGCGGTCTTTAGTGTGATCTACAGGCTGCTGAATATTCTGTTCCCTCTGATCAGCTACGGGTATGCGGCGAGAGTCCTGACTTCGGATAGTATCGGACGGCACGCTGCCGCAGTGAACAATGTCTCCTATTTCGTGATCCTCGGATCCCTCGGCATCCAGGCCTATGCGACCCGTGAGATCGCAAGAAGAAAAGACGATATGAAAGAGCGGGACAAGCTGTTCTCGCAGATGCTCCTGATCAATTTCTTTCTGACGATCTTCGCCTGCGCTGCCTTTGTCGTGTGCCTGTTCTTCGTGCCGGTGATGCATGACGAAAAGGCCCTGTATCTCATCTGCGCTATCGCTATCGCGACCAACTTTATGAATGTGGACTGGTACTTCCAGGGAACCGAGGACTTTAAGTTTATTGCCATCCGTTCCTTCGTGGTCAAATTCGTATCGCTTCTCGCCGTCTTCCTGTTCGTGAGAAAGGCGGAAGATCTCTATATCTACGCTCTGATCAGTGTACTTTCCAATACACTTTATCACCTCGTCAGTATCGTGCATGCGGGGCGGAAAACGAAACTGAATTTCCGTGGCGGGGATATGCGCCGGCACATGCGGCCACTTCTTTTCCTTGCACTATGCACCGTGTCCACGGAGCTTTACGCCAGAATGGATATCACGATGCTCGATGTCATGGAAGAACACTCGACGGTGGCATTTTATTCCTATGCCCAGAAGATCGTGAACTTGATCGTCATCGCACTGATCGCCATCACCGCTGTATTCCTTCCGAGGCTCAGCTACTATTATCAGAATGACCGTGATAAGTTTAATAAACTGACCAAGTTCGGCGCGGATACGATGATCTTTATCTCCATACCGATGTGCCTCGGTCTTTGTGCAGTCGCCTCCCCACTCGTAACTGTCTGGCTCGGAGACGGATACGAGAAAGCAGCGCCATGTCTGATCGTACTCGCGTTTATGATCCCACTGAAATGCATCGGTGATATCGTCTGTTATCAGGTCATGATGTGTGCCGGACAGGAATTCTATCTCATGATCGCTTACTTTATTACGCTTGCGGTCAACTTTATAAACAACCTTCTGTTGATCCCGAGATATGGCGCTCTCGGAGCTTCGGTCGCATCTCTTATCTCCGAGATCGTCGTATTCCTGATCGTGCTATTTGCCGCAAGAAAGTACCAGAACTACCGTCTGAATGTGAGAAATCTGGTGGTGGTAAGTATAGCTTCGATTCTGATGTTTTTTGCCGTGGCCGGCTTCGGATTCCTTGTGAAGATACCGTGGGTACAGCTTTTTGGCGGAGCAGGGATCGGTGTCGCAATCTTTGCTCTTATTAATCTTGCAGGCAGAAATTCCTTCATTATCTACCCAATAATTTCCCGGGGTGAGTTGTTTAATAAATAGAAACAGTCAGCACATGATATAATTTTCTTGGGTTGTCTGATCTCACATTTATTTAGGAGAGTAGGGTATGTGTGCAGAGAATAATCAGAATTATCGGACAGAAGAGGAAGCCATCGCATTAGCATCTTCCGGAGGGAGCACAGTTGACCGGCAGGCAGCAAGAGATGCCGTGGCAAGTGCTTTTCGCGAAGAAATAAGACACGCATTTGAGCCGGGTGCCAAAGTGATGTCGGCGGACAGAGAACTCCGGTATTGCCTGGAGCTTCAAAGAGACCGCCTGGCGCGGAGAAATCTCCAATATAAAGAGGATATGGATCCGGGAAAAACACCCGCCAACAGTTTGAATAATGTCCGTTCATGGAAGGACGGCCACTATGAGACCTCGTGGTCCGTCGGCTACATCAAGCATATAAAATCAGCGGAACGTGCCGGCATGAAGAGCTTCAAAAAGACGCAGCCGCAGCAGATCTTCGAAACGATCGTCGATGTGTGCGACGGAGAAGATATCAGCGGCGATACCTACTGCTGCCCGAACTGCGGCGCGGTCTCCACGATCCGGGAACTCCAGGAAGGGTGCAG
>ONFC01000045.1:0-14100 GCA_900317035.1 uncultured Eubacteriales bacterium | reverse complement strand
GCCAACTATTACTTCGTTCCGGACCCGGCCGTAAGCACGGATCCTCTGTGGAAGACGGCGATCCGGTACGGACTTCGTGCACTTCCTGTGACGCTGATCCTGTTCCTGCCGATGATCCTTCTGAAGACGTCCGGTCCGAGCCAGTCGCTGAAAGATCTGCAGTGGACAGTACCTTCAGTGCAAAAGGTCATCGCATATATTCTTGCCATGATTATCATGACCCCGGTCATCGGATATTTCTTATGGATACTCTCGACATTTGTTGCCGCTTTCCGTTCCGTCGGAAAAGAAACGCCGGCCGCGCTCTCTGTCGGAAATTCCAGAAAAAGATTCGCCGCGCAGATGTCGGCGATCAGTCCCGAATACACCTTTGAGACCTTCTCTTCGAAGATCACCACGCTTTTCCGGATCCTGGTATTCTCCGACAATAAGGAAAGCCTGCCTTTTAATGCAGTGAGGAATATCGGGGCTGAGTTTGATGATGTGATCGACTGCACCTTCAGAGGATGGATGTCCTGCAAGGATATCCGGGTGGAAAATAACATCGTCTATGTCACGGGCGATGTGTATGTTGATACTACCCGGGACCTCGGTGACCGGCTCAAAGTAAAAAGTGAGGTGTATCAGATCACGGCGGGAAGAAGGACCGATATTCCGTTCTCGACGAATTTCTCTATCGCGAAGATCCAGTGCCCCTCCTGCGGAGGCAGTTTCAATTCGTTTAAGTCGAAGAACTGCCCGTATTGCGGCAGGGAATGCGAACCGGCAACAGACGACTGGGTGCTCTACGATGTCCGGAAAGCAGGATAGAAGTAAGTGAGGTAGGAATTATGTTTGTAGTACTTTATTTTGCAGGATTAGTTGCTTTCCTGAAACTCAGAGGCGTTGAATTTCTCAAGAGTCCGAAATCAGCAATCATTTTCTACATAGTAGCCTTTATCGGATTTATCCTTTCTATCGAGGTAAACCGGATCCCCAGGGTCCTCCGCGCAAGAAAGCAGCTGGCACATCTTACCGGAAGGATCGAAGGCCGGATCACTAGCCATTATGAGGATACATATGATGTCCGGGATGAAGATGGACAACTTGAAACGAGATCACATGGTACGGTTATCATCTACGAGTTTGAAGTCGGCGGGAATACCTATACCGGAAAAGGGTATGGCTCCTGGACGCGTCAAAACAGAGAGCACCAGACCATCTGCTACGATCCGGAGCATCCGGAAGATAATCTCCCGCTGGCTGAACTGAACAGCAAGACGAAGACTCATTTTACTGGAACACTGATCTACATGGGAGTATCGTTTTTGATCCTTGCCGGAATATTCTGGATCCTCTACAAACTTATGGGACACTGATGCGCGATAAATAGCGCCGCTGCCGGAGACTGATCCGCGCAACTAACGCTGCGGTTAAGTCTACTGTTCTTTGCAACATATTTGGAAATGCCATCGTCGTATATGTGTAAGGGTTCTTTTCACTATAAAGAACGAGACTATCGTATGGAGGTGGCAACGATGAAAAGAAAAATATTGGCAGTGCTCCTGGCAGGTGCTTTTGTAGTTGCAGCGGCGGGGTGCGGTAAAAAGGACAGATCGGAAGCGACACAGATCAAAGAACATAACGATGCCGGCGGGGAAGTTGAAATTAATATAGATTCTCTTCTTGGAGGAGATTCCGGTGCGAGCTATGCGCAGACTGAGGCATATGCGACGGAACAAAATTCGCAGAAAGAGGATTTCAACACAGAAGAATATAACCGTATCGAGGAGAATGGCTTTGTAAAAGTCGCGGACGCACCGCTTTCGACTTTCGCAGCCGATGTCGATACCGGATCCTACTGTAATCTCCGAAGAATGATCCGCGACGACTGGAGTCTGAATAATGTCAAATCGGCCATCAGAACGGAAGAGATGATCAACTACTTCGACTATAAGGTCGATAGCGCTGAGGATGTTTTCAGCGTGCAGTACTCCGTGGGCGAGTGTCCGTGGAATACGGATAACAAGCTTCTGGTCATGACGATGCAGGCAAATGCCGAGATGAATGTCCCGAACGAAGGAAACAATTTCGTATTCCTGGTCGATTCTTCCGGATCCATGAACTCGGCAGATAAGCTCCCGCTCGTAAAAGAGAGTTTCAAGCTTCTGGCGCAGAATCTCGGACCGAAAGACCATGTCTCGATCGTAACTTATGCGGGCAATTCCGACACGCTTCTTGTGGGCTCGGACAATTACCAGCAGATCTGTGAAGCACTCGATAGAATCGACGCTTATGGCGGAACAAACGGATCCGGCGGTATCGAAGCGGCATATAAATGCGCGCAGGAGAACTTTATCAAGAACGGAAACAATCGTGTCATTATCGCTTCCGACGGTGATATGAACCTCGGTATTACCAGCCAGAGCGGACTTGTCGATCTTATCAAAGAGAAGAAGGAATCCGGCGTATTCCTGACGGTCCTCGGTTATGGTACAGGAAACTACAGCGATGCCAACATGGAGTCCCTCGCTGACGCAGGTAATGGTAACTACTTCTACATCGATTCCCTCGGAGAAGCGGAGAGAGTTCTCTGCGAGAAGATGATGCAGACCACGGTCACCGTCGCAAAAGACGTCAAGTTCCAGGTCGAATTTAATCCGGCAGAAGTCGCGGAGTACCGCCAGATCGGATACGAGAACAGACAGATGAGCGCAAGTGATTTTAACGACGATAAGAAAGACGGCGGCGAGATCGGCGCGGGCGCACAGGTAACGGTCTGCTACGAGATCGTTCCGGCAGGTGCAGGAAAAGATGAAGGCGGACTGAAGTATCAGGATACCACGCTTTCCGATCAGGCAGCATCCGGCGAGCTTTGCACGGTATCCGTCAGATACAAGGCTCCGGATTCGGACGAGAGCTCCAAGATCGAATATCCGCTCACCGATAAAGGTGTTACTAAAAGAGAAGACTTCAATTTCGTGTGCGGTGTGATCGAGGCTTCCATGGTATTGAGAGATAGTGCGTACAAGGGCACCGCAACACTTGACTCTGCATATCAGCTTGCCAAGTCGGGAACGGATAACAACAGATACAGAGAAGAGTTCTGCGAGCTCCTCGATAAGCTCGGCGCAGATGCGTAAGAGCCTGTACGACCAGCGGAACACAGACCTATAAGCGAATAAAGAAGGAGGCTGTCTCAGTGATGAGACGGCCTCCTTTGTTGTTACGGAGAAGATTACCGCTATGTAACTTATGCGTCGCTTTCTTCTTCTGTTTCTGCCGGATCTTTCAGCGGAATTTCGATCAGAAGCCAGTAGTTTCCGTCTCCATCCATTTCCTTGGTGACAAAATATGTCATGTGGATGGAAGACTCATAATCTTCCGAGGTTCCGAACTTCATGAGCGACTTGACGCCCTCAAGCTTCATCAGTGCCTCGCAGGATGCGGAATATAATTCATTCCATCTATCCCGGTCATGGACAAGGACCGATATCTGTGCGCGGCTGGACATGGCCAGTGTGCCATCCTCGTTGCGGACGATGTGGGAAGAAATGTGATCGATCCCTTCCGCATTGGCCTGATCTGACAGGTCCCAGAAGTATATGAGCCAATCCACGGAGTTATCCTTGTACTGCAGGTCATTCGGATATACCATAAATCTCTCGTCGTAATTCTCCAAAGTGATGTCCTTGGGCGTATGGGAGATCTCGATGATATTTTCGATAACTTCTTCTGCGGTCTTTCCTTCGAACGAGATGAAAACGGTTCCGTTCGGATTTTCTTTGCCTGCTTTAGTATAGACCATTGTTTCCGTGGGTTCATTTTCTGTCGTTTCCGTGGTCTGTTCGGTAGTGGTCTCTTCTGATTCAGTAGTGGTTTCCTCTGCTTCGGTAGTCGTATTTTCCGGAACGTCTTTAATGCCGTTTCCGGTGACTCCTTCGATACTTTCTGTAATGTCTTCTTCCGACGTGATTTCTGCTATAGCATTTTTCGAAGTTTCTTCGTTTTTATCTTTCTGATGATTTAAGGTGATGAGAACAACAGTAGCAATTGCGCCCACCGCCAGTACGGCTGCTAAACCGATGAGTAGTTTCTTGATCATAATACCTGTTCCTTTCGTGACCGCTTCAGAAGCGATCTTTTTCCCTGCTTCCGCAGAAGCAGTCCCTATAGATGAAGATGCGGACAGGCGAAGTAGTGAAGCGGGCACAGGCTTGATAACGACCTGCTCGGCTTCTTTGTTGAATAGTTGCGTTAAGAAAGGCAGCGGCACGGCAAACAGCTTCGTGTTACTTTCTTCTTCATACTTTTCGACCTCCTTTTTGATCTTTTTTCTGGCAAAATTCAGACGCCAGAGAACAGTTCCCTGAGGAACTCCGAGAAGTTCTGAGATCTCTTTCGTGCTCATCTCATCAAAGTAGAATAAGATGATCGTTCTTCTGACATCCTCTGACAGAGAATTCTCGATAATGTCCATAACGATTCTACGCATCGCATCTGATTCTACGATCGAATCCGGAAGAAAATCTTCCGGGACGGTCTCGAGGTTTTCCAGGACCTCATCATCGACATTCTCGGTTCGTGCCGACTTCAGACGGTTCAGGCTCTTGTTCGCCGCGATCTTCTTAAGAAGGGCGATAACTTTGGTCGTATCCTCGATGTTCCCGTATGATTCGATAAAGGAAACGAATGTGTCCTGTACGACATCCTCGGCGTCAGCTTCATTTCTAAGAAGCGACATAGCGGTCCAGTACACTGCGCGGTAGCCTTCGTTATAGATCTTTTCGATTTCCTTCTCTGTCATGTTTTGCCTCCCTCATATCCGCATCTACTCATTTAACAATCGAGGGATGCAGATTATTTGGTGGTCGTGAAAAAATTTTTTTCTTGCCTTCCCGGCCGGGAAAAAACAGCAGATCTGCTCTAATGAGGATCCTTAGTTCCAGAAGAATTCATTTAAGTCTTCTTCGCTCCATTTTCCTGTTTTCGAATCATATTCCTGACGGTGTTCCCGGGTGATGTCATAGTTGAATTCTTCCTCGTAGTACAGGCTGATATTTCCATCATTGAAGTCAATATCTCTTCCAAGAATGGAGATGAATCCTCTTCCGGAATAATTCTTCGGATCTTTCTCGATCTCTTTCTTTTTCTCTTCGGAATAGAAGGTCTTAACGATACATATCCGGTCATTTCCGGAGACCGTCGTTGCCCAGCCGTCAGTGTGGCTGTCTTTAAATTCTCTGGCCACGTTTTCCTTATATTGATCTTCCTTCCAGATCCCCTCTGTCCATCCGGGATTTCTGTCGAAGTTATATAGGGTGTCGATTGAGTCGAATGTTTTCTGATCGAAATACATGATGACCGTATTCTCATAGACATAGATCTCTTTCAGCCCGAACATGTTGTCCGCCGGACACGAATAGTGTTCGATCAGTTTCTCGCCGTCTGCCGGGAGAAACGTGAAGTCGTCCGGAACAGCGTGGAGGTTGGCTTTAAATGTGGATTCGTCCGCGAGGATCGGGACGGGTTTCGTTGCTTCCGCTTTCCTGTCCTCGACCGGAATCGTATAAGTGGTGAACGAGTCTTCCTCCGGAAAAGCACTTTTCTTCTTATTCTTGCATCCTGTTGCACTTGACAGTGTACATGCGGCCAATGAAACCAACGCAATTATTCTTACTACTGACTTTTTCATATGACGATCCCTCCTATATACATATGACGATACTTTAGAAGAGTGTGTTGCACCGGATAACTGATACTTAAAGAATATCACACGTTCAGAACATGTGTGGTATGCTGCGAAGATGTTCGGACTTGAAGCACACGAATAAAATGTGTATTGGAGAGACGTGTCCAAGTTATATACAGCTTCTTGACAGGACGGCCTTCTGCGTATTTTCATAAATATAGAAAAATTTTTTCTTGTACCTGCGAAGAATTTTCCATTGTCATGTGTCTATAGGATAGATGCGGACATAAGGAGGCAGAAGAAATGGATGGAAAAGAACTTGAAAAGATCTACAATGAAGCCTATCGTGCGGTGTACTGGACGGCATTTTCTCTTTTGAAGAATGAGGACGATGCGCAGGATATCGTGCAGGATACGTTTGTTGCCCTGATCAACTCGTACGACAGCATCCAGGACAAAAGTAAGATCGTACCGTGGCTGAAAAAGGTCGCCGCCAACAAGTCTCTGAATCGTCTTACGAGGACGAAGACGGATAATGTGGAGGACGAGTTCTTTGATACAGTCGAAACCGTTCCCGAGGATTTCCTCCCGGATTCACTGGTTGAGTCGGAAGAGACGAGAAAGATCATCATGGATATCATCAACAACTCATTGTCGGAAGATATCCGGATGACGCTGATCCTCTTTTACTTTGACGAGATGAGCACCAAAGAGGTTGCCGAAGCTCTCGGGATCCCGGAGGGAACTGTATCCCGACGCATCCATTCTGCCAAGAAGAAAATCAAGAAGGAGGTCGAGAAATATGAAGAAGAGAACGACACGAAGCTGTTTATGGTCGTACCATTCTTAACGCAATTGTTTGAGAAAGAAGCCGAACAGGTGCCATTTAAACCTATTCCGGCATCACTTTTAAATCTGTCCGCATCTACGGGGGCTGCAGAGGCAGCCGGGTCTGAAATTGCCTCACAGGCATTAAAGAAAGGGACAGAGGTTATGCTTAAGAAAATCATTATTACCAGTGTATCTGTAGTTTTAGTAGGCGCGGCCACAGCCGGGATCATCTATTTCGCGACGAGAAAAAATGAGAAAAACGATGTGAAAAAACGTGCCGGAAAGAATGAAGAAAACGAGATCACAGCGATCGATCCGGATACTGAAGATACAGGATCGAACGGCGAAGATCCATCCGGCGCGAAAAGCACTTCCGACGCGGCGGGCGCAGTAGGCTCCACAGAAGCTTCTTCTGAAGGATCTGCTGCATCAACCACGGAAGGCTCCACAGAAGATACTACAGCTGCTCCGACAGAAACAGAGGAGGTCGAATCTGTATATGACCTCAGCGGAATGTCTGCAGAAGAGATCGCAGATCTTTGCGATGGCCTGACTACTAGAAAGATCCCGAAGGTCGGAGATACATTAGAAGACGTACAGAAAACGTACTTTGATGTTAGGCCCTGGCGCTTCACCGGAGCTACTTTGCTCGAAGGAAGATACAGCAAGTCCGACAAAAGCAACGTTAATGTCATCTTTGTAAGTGGTGTATATAACGACGGATATCCGAAAAACGGCGGACCTCACATCGATAAGGTCGATTATTTCGGAACAGGTCTCGTCATCGATATCTGTGATACAGAGTTGGCCGATGAATTTATCGAGATCATGAAGCAGAGACATCCCGTTATTGAGCAGAAGCCGGACGGGTCCTGGAAATCTGATGATTTTGTTGTCGGCCTCACCCCGGTCGACTTCTTCGATAGGAGTAAGGGTACTCACTTCCAGATCGCATACGGCGAAAAGAGCAACTGGTATGAGTCGGTCGCTGGAATCTTCGGATTCGGATATAACATCACGACGGGAGATCCTACAGAAGAAACGACCGCGGATTCGAATTGAAGTGCTTTTCCATCGAACAACGTTGACAGTGCCTCTTTGCGGTGCTACCATGTAGATAAACTACAAATGTAATTTATCAGATGGGAGAGCATATGAGCAGTAAGGAAATCAAGAAACTTCCGGATGCGGAATTTGAGATCATGCGGGCGATCTGGAGGTGCAGTGAGCCGGTGACTTCGCCGATCCTTACGGAGAAACTCCGGCTCACTCTTCCCGAGAAGGACTGGAAGCAGCAGACCGTCATGACGATGCTGGTCCGACTCGAAAAGAAAGCATTTCTCCGTTCGGAGAAAAATGGTAAAGAGAGATACTATTCTCCGGCGGTGTCCGAAGAAGAGTATATGCAGGTCGAAGCGAAAAGCCTCCGCCAGCGTTTCGGCGGAGCTCGTGTCACCGGTCTGGTAAAGTCACTTTGTGATGGCGGAGATCTCTCGGAAGAAGAGATCTCGGACTTGAAAAAATGGCTCGATGAGCAGTAAGGAGAAGCATGGGAAATCTTTTTCAGACGATCATCTTAAACTCGCTGAATATGACATTGGTCGCACTGCTTCTGATGATCATTCTTCGCGCGCTTAAGAATATCCAGTCTCCGAAGATCCGGTATTATTCCTGGCTGATCGTATTTCTCGGATTTCTCATCCCTGTTCGATTCTCGTTCGGTTACGCACTGTTTCATGTTTCGAATGCATCCGAAACTCCGGCGGTAACGATCGGGGCAGGTACGACTGTGATAAAAGCTGCGGAAGCAGGGCTTTCGTGGAATACGATCATGGCCATACTGTTTGTGATCTGGCTTCTGGGTGCCAGTGCTTTTGCAGCGGTGTCTTTCGTCCGCTTTTTCCGATGGAAAAGAACGATCCTGAGACTTTCAAAACCTTCCCCGTATTATGACGCAATTGTTTCCACGTTCGCGGAAGAGATGGAGATCGGTCCGGTGGAAGTCCGTATCTCGGATGCGGTATCTTCCCCCATGATGATCGGCCTTTTCAAGCCGACCATTTTGCTTCCGATCCGTCACTATGAATACGATGAATTAAGACTGATCATCAAGCATGAGCTGACGCATTATCTCCACAGGGATCTCTGGTTCAAGCTCATTTTGATCCTCTGCCGGGCTGTGCACTGGTTTAATCCGTTTATGGTGCTTTTCGCCAGGTCGATCGAGCAGGAATGCGAATACTACTGCGATATGTCGGTCATGGAAAATGAACCGGAGAAGATGCGGAAGGTCTACTGCAACTCGATCGTAAATACACTGGCGGATCAGGTGAGAAGAAACGGACGGGAGATGCGGCCGGTTCTGGCAACGAGTTTCTACTCGCCGAAATCCGGACTCAAACACCGCTTCTCCATGGTGCTTCGCGGAAAGACGAGAAAGGTCATAGGTGTCCTTATCCTGGCGGGGATGCTGACAGTTGTGTCCGGATTTGTGCTGGGTGGAAATAGAAAGAATACGGAAAAAAGTTCTAGATCCAACGGCAAAAACAATTCGACAGGTTTCTTTGCGCCGAGTGAAGAAAGAGTTGCAAATACAGAATGGTCCGAGCAGGAAGTGGAAGAAACAACCTGGGCAGAGGATCAGTGGATAGAAGAAACGACTTGGACAGATGAATCGGGATTAGTGGAAACAACCGATTACGAAGAATATACCACATGGGTCGAGGATGAGGATCAGGTGGTATCGTCTGCATATGCCGAAGCCTCGGATTACGAGCCTTCTGTATCGGAGAGCGTCATGTGGACGGGTGAGATGGAGACCTCGGACGAAACGCAGGTGGCAGAAACGTTCATCAGTGAGCAATATGAAGTGATGCCTTCTATCGGCTGAAACAATCGGCTATATTTTTTACGCTTAAAAACTACACATGTAGTAAATGAAAGGATGGCAAGGAACATGAGGAAAATGTCGCAGAGAATTGTGGGAGCGGGCTTAGGGATCCTGATGATCTTTTCTGTTTCCTGTAAGAATAAAAACAAGGGAAAAGAATCTTCTTTGAAAAGCACTTCAGGTGAGATCACTCGTGAAGAGATCGTGGCTCTGAATGACGGGATGTGGGTGAAAGAAGATGACCCGTATTTCGAATGTAAGGAGATCCCGCTTTCCATCCGTCCGGAAGAAGGAAAAACCATCAAAGACTATGAACTCTTCCATATGACGATCGGCGAAGGGAGACTCGTAGCAGGACTGTACTCGAGCTATACCGATAGAAGCGACAGCAATCGGATCGTAACCTTCAATATGGATGGAGAGATCATCGGCAGTGCAGCGATACCACATGGAGAAAGCCTGATCTCTGTTGTGAATGGAAGAAACGGAGATATCCTGGTCATGACTGATGTGGAGAGTTCCGATAAGAATAATGCATTCATGCGGCTATATAAAGTCACGGAAGGGACGGAACTGGTCAAAGTACTTGATTTTTCTAAGGGCGTTAGAATGAGTGGATATTCATTTTTTGCCGTGGTGGAGGACGGATCCTATCTTGTTCACGATTATGGCAGAATCCTGCGCTTTAGTCCTTCCGGGGATATTCTGACGGATATGACTGTTGATAACTCGCAGCACACGATGATACAGACCGGCGGCGAGTGGTACGTGGCTACCTTTGAGTGGAATGATGATTACACGGAGGAGGTGAACTCCATCTGGAAGGTCGATCTTTCTGAAGGAAAGACGGTTGGTGAGAAGATACGGATCGATAGTAAATGGCTCATGAATTTTGCGCAGATGAATGACGCATGTTACCACGCGGATGTGAATGGTATATATAAGATCGACATGAAGAATAACACTGAAAGCCTGGTCCTATCCTGGAACGAGACAGACTGTGTGCCCGGGATCATGCGTGATCCGGTCTTTCAAGTCCCGTCAGCGGATGAAGTACTTTTCCTGAAAACGGATTACCCGGAAGAAACTGCAAATCATACCGGGCCGGTGTATTCACTGATGCACCTGACGCGCGCGAAGACGAACCCATATGCCGGAAGGAGGATCCTGACTGCGGCGGTAGCCGGAGAAGAAGGCAAAACGGCTTTTCACGAAATCATGAACAGTTACAATACTGATCCGAATAGCAAAGCACGCATCCAGATCGTGGACTATAACGGCCTGTTCGGGATCTATGGTGCAACAGAGACGATGGAAGATCTTCTGGACCGGATCAATCAGGAGATCATGTCAGGAAACGGTCCGGATATTCTGATAAACTGCGCCGGATATCCGAGATTCTCTACAGGTGAGCGGATGGCGGACATGAATCCGTATCTGAATGGCGCTTCCGGGATCACAAGGAACGAATACTACGAAAACATTTTCGGTGCCTTTGAAACCGATGGAAAACTCTATCAGATTCCGATCTGCGTCGAGATCAGCGGTCTGGCTATCAATGACAGTGCCCTCGGAAACAGACACGGGTATTCTATTCGTAATCTCCAGTCTGCATCAGAAGAACTTCCATCAGGCATGACGCTGTTTCCGGTATATGCCTATGAGGATATCCTGGATATGCTCCTTCCTGAAAACCTGAAATACTTCGTAAAAGATGACGAGCATACCTGCCAGTTTGATTCTGAGGAGTTCTGTGAGCTTCTGGAGTTCTGCAAAAATTGTGGATCGCCCAAAGAATCTATCGGCCAGAATGATGGCGCCTGGACAGATCCGATCGAATTCCTGGATCTGGAGACGGTTGCTGCTGTTCCATATACATTTAACTCGTTCTTCCACTACGGAGAATATATGTCAGCGCTTCACGGAAATGTTCTCTTTAGCGGGTATCCGGTAACAGAAGGGAGCGGGATCGCGGCGAAGCCGGTCATGTCAGCCGGCATCTGCGCCTCTTCTTCAGGAAAAGACGAGGCGTGGGACTTTATCCGGTATATGCTTTCTTCGGAACCACAGAGAAAAATAGCCGGATCCGTCGCAGGATTCCCGGTGCAGCGGCAGGCATTCTCCGAGTATATACAATCACAGATCGATCTATACGAATCCCGTCTGGAAGGAGAGCCTGCCTCGGAAGGAGAGCCTGCCTCGGAAGGAGACATCAAGATACGGGCGATCCTTAGCGAGAAGGAGAAGATACTGGATGGCCTTTCCGATCTTATGGCAAGCGTGAATACACAAATCACCTCAGACCCGTATATTCAGGAGATTATTAAAGAAGAGTCCGCCGCTTATTTCGCCGGACAGAAAAGCGCGGAAGATGTGAGCGGTATTATCCAGAACCGCGCGAAGACGATCGTTCAGGAGAGAGGATAAGATACATGTTGAAAAAACAAAATCGCCAACTGAAAAAACTAGTGTCGACATTTCTTGTGGTATCGACAGTCCTGACTATGACAGGATGCAGTAGAAACTCTGCGTCGGAGAAGCAGGGCGGGACACAGGTTGCGGCAAGAGATCGGAAGGAAGTCGTCGCGGAGTCCGACCCGTACTTCTACATAACGGAGAAGGAACTGACCATTCCTGTTGAAAAGAACAGGAAAGTAGTCTATGCCGATTTAGGAGAATGCAGATTCGTTGGAGATCAGGTCTTTGTTTCTTACATGCTCTTCTACGAAACCGAAGGAGAGCCGGAAGGCGTTTCTGGAAGAGTGCTTTTCGATAAGGATGGGAAGCTTCTTGCGGATCTGTCTTCCAAGGCGGAGTCGAAGGAGCGGATCGAGAAGATCATCGAAGATAACATCCATGAACTTTATGCGATCACTTTCGAATTGTCGGAATTTACTTACTCTATCCAAAAACTCAATCAGGACGGATCACTCGGAGAAAAAAGAACGATCCCTGTGAAAATAGACGAAGACAGTGAAGTGCTTTTTCTTCCGGATGGAAACCTGATGATCGCCAATATGGGCGAACTGAAGATCGTTGCGCCGGATGGCACGCTTGCCGGGTCAAGCAGCCAGGAAGAATTCATGGGATGGGTGTTTATCCAGGACGGGAAATACTATGGCGGATGTAACCACTATTCCCCTGAAGATTGGGATGAAAGCTATACATACATCCGGCAGATCGATCCGAAGACAGGTGAGCTCAAAGGAGAAAAGATGCGTTGCGGGGATCTCTCACACATTTCCCGGGGAATGGACCGGAGCTATCTGATTACGGAGGGAGAGATCACGAAGGTCGATCTTCTGGACCTTTCTAAGAATCAGGTGGTGTTCAGCTGGAATGATACCGATTATGATTCCGTGCGGATCCTGGATACGAAGGCCAGTTCGGATCAGGAATTCTATTTCATCGAAGAATCGGGAAATGCGGAATCAGAAGAAAACGACGATCCCAGAGTGGAACTGAAACTGCTTCGGGCTGTCCGCGCAGAGAAGAATCCCAATGCCGGGAAGAAGATCATTCTCGTCGGTGTTTTCGAGCAGGATGTGAATATCCGAAGACATGTCATCCGGTACAATCTTGACCCGGATTCGTCCTGCCGGGTGGAGCTTTACTACTATTCTCTCAACGATGTTTCCGCATCTTCGGGACTCGATATGGAGAAACGCGTCGCGGAGAAAATGTCTCTGGATCTGCTGAGTGGTAACGGGCCCGACATCCTGATGAACGCATCGTGGCTTTCCCGGTTTAATTCGGACAAAGTGCTGGTGGACCTGAATACGTTGATCGACAGCACAGATGGTATGGGACTTGACAGGAATGCATATCTGGATAGCGTTTTCCGAGCCTCGGAACAGGACGGAAAACTCTACCACTTGCCTCTGACTTTCTATGTGCGCGGCTGGGCCGCCAACCGGGAACTCCTGGGGGATGCATCTTCTTATACGTATAAGGAATTTCTGGACGCGTGTGAAAAACTTCCCGAAGATGTCTCTGTATTCACGGAAAGCCCATATAACGATCTGCTTTCACTGCTTCCTGTTTCTGAGTTTGTTGATTATGAAAAGGGTCAGGTGCATTTCGAGGATCCGGAGTTTCAGCAGCTTCTGGAACTGGTCAGAAAATATGGCTCGCCGAGGACACATGAGCAGCTTGCGAAGGATATGGAAGAGGAAAGAAATATCCGACCGGACAGCATAGTGCTTTTCCGTGAGAACATGCTGGCCTTTACATTGGAATCGTTTGAAGATCTTTTCTCGTATGCCAGAGCGAAAGAAAGGCTTGGAGGAAAGGGTGTTTTCTGCGGTATCCCCAGCCGTTCCGGCGGTTCTATGATGGCAAGGGTAAATCTATCTATGGCGATCTCCGCATCTTCCAAGAATCAGAAAGAAGCCTGGGAATTCCTGCGGTTTATGGTATCGGATGAGCAGCAGGAGATGATGACGGAATCCCTAAACTGCAATTTTATTCCCGTTTCGCGAAAAGCACTGGATCTTCAGAATGAAAAGTGGATGGAGTTCAACCGGGAGAGGATCGAAAACTATGTTCCCGATCCGCGGTATCCGGATGAGAAGCCTCTCGAAATAACCGATGAAACACTCTCGGAGTACATGAAGATCCTGGAGAGTATCCGGCTCATTTCATCTTCCGATCCGGAGCTGATGTCGATCGTGATGGAAGAAGCGGCAGGATACTTTACGGATCAGAG
>ONFC01000003.1 GCA_900317035.1 uncultured Eubacteriales bacterium | reverse complement strand
GATCTGCGGAAGGTAGAAAAAGACGATGCGATCTACCGCATCATCGCGAACAAAGAACTGATCGCCATTGATCAGGATCCGCTGGGGATCCAGGCAAAGAGGATCTGGACGACCTATGATTGCTCCGATCCTTCGAAGGAATATATCAGAGACAATCACCGTGTCGATGTGCTGGCGAAGCCCCTGTCCGGAGGAAGGATCGCGCTTTCGGTCTATAACCTTTCCGGAGAAATCGCCGAAGAAGACATCCATATCGGCCTGGATCTGATATCCGAAAAACTGGGAAGTGCTTTTCCGGAAGAATTAAGGGATGCAAAAACGCTCCTGGAACGAAATGTCTGGACAGGTGAGGAGAGCGTAGTGGGAAGAGATCTTCTTGGGAAACTCCTGGTACTGGACCCGTACGGGAACATCACGCTGATCATCGGGAAAGCCGGATGAAATGACGGTCGGTGAGTTTCTTCTATGTGTAAAAGATGCGGCGGGGCAAGAGCCGGAGTGCCGGAAAACAGAGCCCGCCGCCGCGGAGGACCGGACGGCCGGAACTGTATGCACGGACTGGACAGCAGGCGAAGATTTCGGTACTGAGGACGAAGTGCTTCTGCGTAAAAACTGCGCCCGGATCCTGCACCGGTATCTTCAGAAGGTGGCGGGTGTGAAAGATCTATCCGCGGGACTTCCTTCGTATGAGGAAGTAAGGGACATCTACGACTGCCGGATCTGCGCGCCGCATATCTCCCAGGTCCTTGCAAGAGGCATCATGGAGACTGAAGAAAGAGGAAGCCTTCAGCTGTTTGAGGGGAACCGCGAAGTGCGCCGTGAAGAAGCGTTAGAATATATCCGCAGGATGCAGATGGTGCGGCAGAAGGGTGAAGATAATGACCTATAGAAATGATGAACGGATAGAGAATCCCGAGGGGATGACACAGATCAGCAACAGCCGGCGCTTCTATGAAAACCAGGTCGCGCCGATGATCCGTAAGGAATTCCCGCAGTATGAGGACCGCATCGCCGTGGGTCTCTCCGGCGAAGGCTCGGACTGCTTCGGATACGAAGACGGTATCTCCCGGGATCACGATTTCGGAACCGGTGTGTGCCTGTGGCTGACCGATGAGGATATGGCTCTCTTTGGTCAAGCGCTGGACCAGGCGTATAACGATCTAATCGACCGGCAGCCGGGAAACAATCTGACCGCGCGCCTTCGTGCAAGAAGAGGGGTCATGACCATCCATGATTTCTACAGCAAGATCCTGGGGGCAGACTGCGACGTGAAGAAACTTTCCCTTAGTGAAGCAGAATGGGAAAAGATCGACCACTCCTGTCTGGCAACAGCCACGAACGGAGAAGTATTCCGTGACGACACAGGTGCTTTTACCGCATATAGAAATATGCTTCTTTCCTACTATCCGGACCGGATCTGGAAGATCCGCATCGTAAACGAGCTGCACACCTTCTCCGCGGCACTTCAGGTCAACTATGCCCGGTGCATGTCCAGAGACGACCGCGTGGCGGCAGGACTGTGCCGGCTGCATGGAATCGAATCGGCCATGCAGCTGTTTTTCCTTCTGAAACGTCAGTACCCGCCGTACTATAAGTGGACATACAGAAGACTTGTGGAGCTGGATGAGGAGGGCAGGATCAGCAGGTGGATCAGGGAACTCTCTGAGACCAATGGCGATCCGGAGGCGTGGGCCGGAAAGAAATACAGCCCCAACTATCTGAATCTTTCGGATCCTGTCGTACTGCTTTCAGAGAGGATCGCAGAGGAGATCGTAAAGATGCTTCGGAAACATGATCTGATCCAGAGTAATGATCCGTATCTGGAAAAACACGTGGATACGATCATTCACTCGGGCATCGTATCGTAAGAAATGAATTTCCGAAAAGCAGAAAAAGATCCGCACGCACACCTGCCGCATGATATACTACGAACATAGAAACCCGGCAGGATCAGAAAAGGACACCGTAAAGATATCAGCATAGAGGCACCGGATTAGGAGGAACAGGCAATGGCAAATGCAATCCAGATCAATGAGACCACATGGCGTATCGAAGACCGTGGAGTTCGCTTTCTCCTCCTTTGCGGTACGAAAAAGGCCGCGCTGATCGATACCGGCATGACGACGAAGAATGCCCGGGAGATCGTGGAAGATCTTACGGACCTGCCGATCATCCTCATCAATACCCACGGAGACCCGGATCATATCGCGGGCAACGGTGCTTTTGACAAAGTATATATGAACCCGGAGGAAGAAGATAACTACCGGGCAAATAACGGAAAAGGGAAGATCCTTCCGGTCGTGGAGGGTGACGTGATCGATCTGGGTGACAGGCCTCTTCGCATCATCGATATTCCGGGACATACACCGGGAAGCATCGCGATCCTCGATGAGAAGAACCGAGTGCTGATCGCAGGAGATACGATCCAGAACGGACATATCTTCATGTTCGGAAAATACAGGAATCTGGGCCTTTATATCATGAGCCTCATGCATCTTCAGGAATATGACGGAACCTACGACGAGATCTATCCGATGCACGGGGATTTTCCCCAGAAGCCGGAGGCCGTCCGTCAGCTTCTTGAAGCCGCGAAGCAGGTGCAGAACGGGAAAGCAGAAGGCAGAAAGGTCAGTGCTTTTGGAATAGATGCATTACTGTATCAGTTCCCTTGCGGAGGTTTCCTGTGTGACCTGTAAAGGTCACCGGTACCGGCATGACCGTATTTACAGCCGCATCGCGGAGGACATGATACATGCTCCCTTCGCTCCGCAAAGAAGGACTTCCGGAAGATTTTCCGGAGTGATTCCGCCGATGGCATACACCGGAAGATCCGTATTTTCACAGATATCTGAAAGAAACCCGGGACCTCGTGGCGCGAGGTCCTTTTTGCAGTCTGTCGCAAAGATGTGTCCTGCCGTGACATAAGTGACGCCCAGAGATTCCGCTTCCCGGAGCTGCTCGATACTATGGACCGATGTCCCCAGACTGGAAAAGCACCGGCACAGGTCTTTCTCCATAAGGGGCAGCGGCATATGCAGGCTTTTTACGCCTAGCGATTCCGCGGCTTCCGGAAAAGAATGGATCGTCAGGCTGACGCCGCACTCTTCGCACGCCCGGAGCACCTTTTCCGCGAGGGAGAGGTATTCGCCGGAAGATAAGTCCTTCTCACGCAGGATCACGCGCGTGATGCCCGCTTCCCGGATCCTGGGGATCTGCTCCCACAGCGGGCGCGGGCAGAGTACACGCGATGTCACTGCGATGATGTTTTTTCCCTCAAATAAACACATAGTCGTTTAATACCGGCTGGAGCCCCTGTGCGCGGATGGCGTCGATCACTTCAGAGAGTGAACGTCCGTCACTGATCTCGAACTGGGAATCTCCTTCTCCTTCGTCCCCTTCCACATGGCTTCCGATGCCGGTGCTGACACCTGCGGAGATCTTGGTGGCACACATGCCGATGACATGGTCACGGAAGCCTGCACGCTCGCGGGTCGAGATCGTGATGCCCGCATACGGCATGAAGATGCGGTAGGCGCACATGACCTGAAGAAGCTGTTTCTCATGAACGTCTTTCGGATTGATCTTATCGTTATTGATGATCGGGCGCAGTCTCGGACAGCTGAAAGAGATCTCCGCGTGCGGGTATTTGCGCTGCAGAAGATACGCATGGTTTCCGACGGCAAAAGCATCCTTCCGGAAGTCGGAAAGACCCAGCAGTGCAGCAAATGCGACGCCTCTCATCCCTCCGCGGATGGCTCTTTCCTGTGCATTCAGGCGGTAAGGGAAGACGCGCTTGTGTCCTGCCAGATGGAGCTGCTCGTAGCGGTCGCTGTCATAGGTTTCCTGGAACACTGTTACATAGTCCGCGCCGCACTTGTGGATATACTCGTATTCATCGGTGTTCATCGGATAGACCTCGACACCGACATTTTTGAAGTACTCGTGGGCGATGGAGCATGCTTTTCCGATATACTCCACATCGCTCATCTTCCGGCTCTCACCGGTCAGGATCAGAACCTCCTCCATACCGGTCTTCGCGATGGCTTCCATCTCACGGCGGATGCCATCTTCGTCGAGACGGGCGCGGCGGATCTTATTTCTGCAGTTAAAACCGCAGTAGATGCAGTAGTTTTCGCAGTAATTCGAGATATAAAGCGGAGTGAAGAGAAGTACGGAATTTCCGAAGTGCTTCTGCGTCTCTTCCGTAGCGCGCCGGGCCATCTGCTCGAGAAAGGGTTCCGCGGCAGGGGACAGAAGTGCGCCGAAGTCTTCCGGTGTCAGGTATTCTTTCGCAAGTGCGCGCTTTACATCCGCTGCGGTATAGCGTGTATAGTCATACTCATTCATCGCGCGGATGACATGCTCTTCGATATCCGAGTCCGGCAGTTTCTCCATATCCGGAAGGTAGGCCATGTGATCGGTTCTCGGCAGGTCTTCTTCGACGTCGGAGATGCCGATCTGTTCGTTCTTTTCGATTTCTTCCTGATGATCCATCTTCGATCCCTCCTTTAGTCCTGAAGGAATCCCGTCAGCGGGGAAGAAGCGGATGCGCGGTCGAGGACTCTTCCGGTACCGGCCAGATAAGCGGTTCTTCCGGCGATGATCGCATGGCGGAAGGCCTCAGCCATCTCGACGATATTTCCGGCGGTAGCAATCGCGGTATTTGCCATGATGGCGGAAGCGCCCATCTCCATTGCCTCGCAGGCCTGGGATGGTTTTCCAATGCCGGCATCCACGATGATCGGCAGATCGATCTCCTCGATCAGGATGCGGATAAAGGACTTCGTCGCGAGGCCCTGATTCGAGCCGATCGGCGCCGCCAGCGGCATGATGGCGGCAGCTCCTGCATTGACCATATCTCTTGCGGCATTCAGATCCGGATACATGTACGGCATCGGGATGAAGCCTTCCTTTGCCAGCATCTCGCAGGCCTTTGCCGTCTCGTAGTTATCCGGCAGAAGATACTTGGAATCGTGGATGACCTCGATCTTGATGAATTCACCGCAGCCGGCTTCTCTTGCCAGACGGGCGATCTTCACGGCCTCTTCGGCATTTCTAGCGCCGGAGGTATTCGGAAGCAGCGTGACTCCTTCCGGGATATGCTCCAGGATGTTTCCGCTGAAGCTGTTGACGCGGCGGAGCGCCAGCGTGATGATCTGCGCTCCTGCATGCTCTACCGCAGCACGGATCAGTTCAGGGTCATATTTTCCGGACCCCAGGATAAAACGGGATGTAAATTCATGTCCTCCGATAATCAATTTGTCACTCATAGTTATTTACTCCTTTGTTGTTGATTCTTTATTCAGTATCAGTTCAATGGCCCGGGATGCCATGTGCCCGGCGCAGATGATCACGCGGGAGGCAGTAAGGCCCACGCCGTCCGCGACATCGGTCGTGCCGTCTCCGCAGATAGTCAGATGCCGGTTCAGGATCCTGGTCGTAATGGCATTGGCGTTTCCGTATCCTGCCATGCCCGACCCGGAGATGACGATGGCAGATGGTATCTTCTCAAGGACCGCATTGACCAGCATTGCTTTCTGCTCCGGTACATCGAAGGCCTCGATCACGATATCGCACTGCCCGAAAAGCACTTGTACGTTTTCTTCGGTGACCCGGGTGACGTGATCTTCGATCTCGCAGAACGGATTGATCCCGGAGAGGATTTTTTTCAGGGCGGGTGCTTTTTCCATACCGACATGGGACAGGGTATATAGCTGCCGGTTGATATTGGAGAGCTCGACCACATCGAAGTCCGCGATGACGAGATGACCGACGCCGTTTCTGACCAGTGCGGAAGCGATGTTCGATCCCAGTCCGCCCAGGCCGGCGATACCGACCCGTGCCTTCTTCAGGATACGGTAGATCGGCTTGTCGCTTCTACTGTCCAGTGCCTCTTCCAGCTCAGCTTCGGTGATTTTCATTTTCTTCGGTCCGCACATATCAGCCGCCTCCGACAAATCCGACGATATCGATATCATCGCCGTCGGACAAGGTCCGGTCATACTCCGCTTTCGGCACGATCTCGCCCCGGATCATGACGGCGGATCTTTTCGGATCGAGATTCATGGAGGAAAGAAGGGAAAGGACAGTTATTCCGGCGCAGTCTTTCTGTTCTCCGTTAATCGTTACCAACAGGATCACTTCCTTTTTTCTTTAAAGTGGGCCGTTTTTTCTGTAAAAAAATACAGCACGTCCAGAGTCTGCACCGATGGTGGTACACCCCGGACACGCTGTTTCACGGTCTGTAGAATAGTAGACATGAAAAGGAGCGCTTTGTCAAGCGCTCCTTAAAGATGGCGATTGATAGACGATCTACAGAAGATCGGTCTTAAGCTTCTCCCACATTTGCAACTACTGCTTCTTCCGCTTCGTCTTCTTCTACAGTGATCTCAGCGGCTGCTGTTTCCTCAACAACAGAAGCATACTTTGCATTGTTCTTTGCAATTTCCTCGAGTTTTCTTGCTTCTTCTTCCGCAGCAGCTGCAGCAGCCTTCGCTTCTTCTTCGGCTTTTCTTGCAGCAGCCAGAGCTTCTTCGGCTCTCTTGGCAGCGGCTTCCGCAAGTTCTTTTGCCTTGGCGGCTGCGATCTTGGCGCTTTCCTGTGCCTTTTCAGCAGCGATGCGCTCATCTTCCTCGACCTTTTTCTTATTGGCCTGCTCGTAGAGTTCTTCGGCTTTCTTAGTAGCCTCTTTTGCTTCCTCTGCCTTCTTTTCCGTGCTCTTTACGAGTTCTTCCGCACGAAGTGCAGCATTCTTTGCTTCCTGCTCGGATTCTTCCGCTGCTTTTCTCGCATCTTCACGGGCTCTTCTGGCTGTAAACTTCGCATCCTGCTCGGTCTTCTTCTGGGAAGCGAAGCGGACGGCTTCATTTGCTTTCTTCATCGCGGCACGGGCGACCTGCTCAGCTTCATTAGCAGCAGCCTGCGCATCCTTGGCAGCTTCCATAGCTGCGATGTACTCGTCTTCCGCGGTCTTTGCTGCAGTCTCGGCTTCTGTCTCTGCCTTTACAGCGGCCTCTAAGACCTCGCTGGTCTTCGTGACAGCCTGTCTGGCTTCTTCTGCCTTCGCCTGAGCATCGGATGCTTCCTGAATGGCTTTGCTCTCACGGGCCTTTGCCTGATTCAGCTCGAGCTCTGCTTTTTCTGCGGCGATGGTCGCTGCGGACTTGTTTCTATTAAATGCTCTTCTCGCCGAAGGATCTGCGGCAGCAAAATCAGCAGCCGGATCAGATACTACAGCAGTCGGTCTTACGGACGGAGATGCAGGTCTTACTGCCGGAGTTACGGCTCTTGGAGACGGTGCTGCAGGTCTTACAGAGGGCGCTGACGGTCTTAAGGACGGAGCGACTGCTCTTGAAGAGGCAACTACCGGTCTATCGGTATTGCGGGCGATGACTCCCGGACGGGAAGACTGCTGATTGATAGCGGAACGGCCGCGCGGCGGAAGCTCCGGATATGGCTCGATAGGAGTAATACCGGCAGCTGCCTTCTTCTCCGGAGCCTCGCTCTTCGCAGAAGATTCCTTTGCTTTTCGGGATTCCTCCATTGCTTTTCTATATTCGATCTGTGCTTTTGCAGCTGCGGCACGCTCTCTGGCATACTCTGTCGAGGAAGAACTGCCCTTCAGTTCAGCTGCACGATAATTACGATCCAGAGGCTTCTCCGGGCGCTGCATGTCTACCATATTATTGAGATTTCCACCTGCACCGGAAAGTTCAACTGCAGGACGATTAAATTTATTGTCCTGTCTGCCTGTTAATGCATCGAAAAAACCTGCCATGTTAACCACCCATACTTCCTATAATTTTCATAACAACTTTATATTTTATTATACACGGCTCACAGGCAATTTCAATAATCAAAGCATCTTTTTGGTACTTGTTTTTAGGCAAATATGATAAAATTGGTACGGATTTATGAAAAAGGGTGCAAAGATGAAGATACACGGCTTAATGAAAATGACACTTCTGGACTTCCCGGGACTTGTGGCGTGCACGGTCTTTCTGGGAGGATGCGACATGCGCTGCCCGTTCTGCCACAACTCCGAACTGCTGGATATGAATGCTCCGGAAGAGATGGATGAGAATGGTCTTTATGATTTTCTCGGGAAGAGAAAGGGCCTTCTGGACGGTGTGGTCTTCACCGGAGGTGAGCCTCTTCTTCGGAAAGATCTTCCGGAAGTCATGGCGAAGATCCGTGAGATGGGATTTAAGATCAAGCTCGACACGAACGGCAATCACCCCGAACGCTTAAAGGAGATCGTGGAGGCCGGCCTTGTGGACTATGTTGCGATGGATATAAAGAACAGTCCGGACAAGTACGGCATCACCATCGGTCTTCCGGAGTTTGATTTATCAAATGTTAAAAAGAGCGTGGAGTATCTTCTTTCCGGAAAAGTTCCGTATGAATTCCGCACCACGGTAGTCAGACAGTTCCATGATGAGGAGTCCATGAGAGGCATCGGAGAATGGATCTCCGGGGCAGACCGGTACTTTATACAGGAATTTGTGGACAGAGAGACGGTAAAATACAGCGGATTGGAAGCATGTACCGGAGATCAGATGAAGACCTTCCTGGAAATCGTAAAACCGTGTGTAAAAGAGGCGGCTTTGAGGGGCGTCTGACGAAAAAATCAAATACGTAATGAAAACGTAATATACAATATCTTGTGTTTGGGTAAATTCTCACTCACAAGATATTGACTTTTTTGCCCGTAGTGATAGCATTTATATATCAGCCGTTAAGGGGGTGGCGGAATGGCAAAACTGCCATTGCCACAAATCAGATTTTGGAGGGACGGAGATATATGTATCGGGTATCAAAGAGAGACGGAGAAGTAGTAGATTTTAATGTAGCGAAGATCAGCGCAGCTATCGAAAAGGCATTTGTAGCATGCAATAAGCAGTATCACCCGAGTGTGATCGACATGCTGGCACTTCGTGTTACCAGTGATTTTGAAGCGAAGATCAAAAATGATGTGATCTCCGTAGAAGATATTCAGGACAGCGTCGAGAAGATCCTGTCCGAAGCAGGTTATTCTGATGTTGCAAAGGCATACATCCTTTACAGAAAGAACCGTGAGAAGGTCCGTAACGTCAGAAATGCGATGCTGAACTATAAGGACATCGTAGATAACTATCTGCAGATCAATGACTGGCGTGTTAAGGAGAACTCCACTGTTACCTACAGCGTAGGCGGACTGATCCTCAGTAACTCCGGTGCGATCACAGCGAACTACTGGCTCTCCGAGATCTACGACGATGAGATCGCAGAAGCTCACAGAAAGGCTGAGATCCATATCCACGACCTCTCCATGCTGACAGGTTACTGCGCAGGATGGTCCCTCAAGCAGCTCATTCAGGAAGGTCTCGGCGGCGTCGTCGGCAAGATCACTTCCGCTCCGGCAGGCCACCTCTCCACACTCTGCAACCAGATGGTCAACTTCTTAGGTATCATGCAGAATGAGTGGGCAGGCGCACAGGCATTCTCTTCCTTCGATACATACCTGGCTCCTTTCGTAAAGATCGATAATCTTTCCCAGAAAGAAGTAAAGCAGTGCATCCAGTCCTTCATCTTCGGTGTAAACACACCTTCCAGATGGGGTACTCAGTCTCCGTTCACCAACATCACTCTCGACTGGACAGTTCCGAGAGACATGATGGAGGAGAAGTGCTGGGTCGGCGGCAAGCAGGTAGACTTCACCTATGGCGAGTGCCAGAAGGAAATGGATATGGTCAATAAGGCCTTCATCGACATCATGATCGAGGGCGATGCGAACGGACGCGGATTCCAGTATCCGATCCCGACATACTCCATCACCAGAGACTTTAACTGGGACGAGACCGAGAACAACAAGCTCCTGTTCGAGATGACCGCGAAGTACGGTACACCTTACTTCTCCAACTATATCAATTCCGATATGGAGCCGAGCGATGTAAGATCCATGTGCTGCCGCTTAAGACTCGACCTTCGTGAGCTCAGAAAAAAGTCCGGCGGATTCTTCGGATCCGGTGAATCGACAGGTTCTGTCGGTGTTGTAACCATCAACCTGCCGCGTATCGCATACCTGGCAGCAGACGAGGCTGATTTCTTCACAAGACTTGACCGCCTGATGGATATCGCCGCTAGATCCCTGAAGACAAAGAGAACCGTTATCACGAAGCTCCTCGACACAGGACTCTATCCGTACACGAAGAGATACCTCGGCACATTCGACAACCACTTCTCCACGATCGGCCTGATCGGTATGAACGAAGTCGGCCTGAATGCGAAGTGGCTGCATAGAGACCTGACACATAAGGAGACACAGGAATTCGCAGCGAAGGTTCTCAACCACATGAGAGAGAAGCTCTCCGACTATCAGGAGAAGTACGGAGACCTCTATAACCTTGAGGCTACACCGGCTGAGTCTACAACATACAGATTTGCTAAGCACGATAAGGAGCAGTTCCCGGATATCATTACCGCAAATGAGAACGGCACACCTTACTACACCAACTCTTCCCACCTTCCGGTAGGATATACGGAGGATATCTTCACCGCTTTGGATGTTCAGGACAACCTGCAGACACTCTACACATCCGGAACCGTATTCCACGCATTCCTCGGCGAGAAGCTTCCGGACTGGAAAGCAGCTGCTACTCTGGTCAGAAAGATCGCAGAGAACTACAGACTTCCGTACTACACGATGTCTCCGACATATTCCGTATGCAAGAACCACGGATACATCACCGGTGAAGTATATGTCTGCCCGGACTGCGGAGAGAAGACAGAAGTATACAGCCGTATTACCGGTTACTACCGTCCGATCCAGAACTGGAACGATGGTAAGGCCCAGGAGTATAACGACAGAAAAGAATACAACATCGGTAACAGCCACCTCACACATAATGGCCCGATCCATGTAATGGGCGGATGCTGCGCATCTGATGCGACACTTGAGGCAGTCGGCGCGATCAATGAGCCGCTGAACGTCGTAGAAGCAAAGACAGAGAGTGCTTCCGGTCTTCCGGTCATGTATGTCAAAGATCACTGCCCGAAGTGCAAAGGCGCAGAGCAGAAGTTCAAGCTCTCCAAGGTAGAGTTCGAAGTTGTAAACTGCTCACAGAACATGGACATCGCCAGAGAGCTGAATATCCAGCAGACACCGACCATCATTGATCCGGACGGAACAAGATACGTCGGAGATAACGCGGCATCCGAGTGGCTCAAGGCACACGCTACAGACAACGTTTCTGCAGGAGTATAAGAGAATGTACGATATCATCATAGTCGGCGGGGGACCTGCGGGTCTCACCGCCGCTATTTACGGAAGAAGAAATCTTAAGACAGTACTGGTGATCGAGAAGTCGGTATTCGGCGGACAGATCGTCAATTCCCCGAAGGTCGAGAACATCCCGGGCTTTGAGTCCATCAGCGGCGATGAGTTCGGCGACAAGCTCCTCGAACAGGCTATGGGCCAGGGCGCTGAAGTCGCGATGGAAAATGTTACCGGTGTGGAGAAGACATCCGAAGGATTCTCGGTATTCACGGAAGACGGCAATACATTTGAAGGAAAGACAGTTATCCTCGCGACAGGTACCACACATAGAACACTGGGACTTCCCGGTGAGGAGAATCTGATCGGATCTTCTATCAGCTTCTGTGCTGTCTGTGACGGAGAATTCTACAGAGACAAGACAGTCGTCATGGTCGGCGGCGGTAACTCCGCATTCGTCGAGTCCGCGATGCTCGTCGGTATCGTCAGCAAGCTCATCATCCTTCAGGATATGCCGATTTTTACTGCGGATAAGAAGCTGCAGGATCAGGTACTTCCGAGTGAGAAGGTCGAAGCGCATGTCAGCACGAAGGTCCTCGCATATGAGACTTCCGAAGATGGAACCCTTACAGGTGTGATCTACGAAGAAAACGGTGAGCAGAAGACCGCGAAGTGTGACGGTGTCTTCCTTGCGGTAGGACTGATTCCGGATAACAGTGCTTTTGCCGGATATGCGGATCTGGACAGCAGAGGATACTTCGTTCCGGAGAATATCGTGAATACGAAGACCCCGGGTCTCTTCGTCGCAGGAGACTGCTGCAGCAAGACGCTCCGTCAGGTAACGACAGCATGCTCCGACGGTGCATATGCGGCGATCCGTGCATGCGATTATATCAATGAACTCAACTAACGGGAAAATGACATCCGGCGAGATCGCGAAGAGAGCAGGAGTCTCTCAGAAAGCGGTGCGCCTTTATGATGAAAAAGGACTACTAAAACCTGCCGGATATTCCGAAGGTAACTACCGCCTTTATGATGAGGCGTCTCTTCAGGTGCTGGAGAAGATCGTGGCGCTGAAGCAGATCGGATTCTCACTCGAAGAGATCCGTGATAATCTTGATTCCGGCGATGCGAAGGATATCCGTGAGGCACTTGAGATCCAGCTGAAAGAGATGGAAGAGCAGCGCTACCGTATCGAGATGGTGATCGATGCCATCAAGAGGACCCTGGTGCAGAGCAACGATACTCCCGACTGGGACGATGTAGCTTCGATCGTGCAGAGCGTGACCATCGACCAGAGTGCCGACAGGCACCACATGATGGCGGTACAGCATACACTTCCGGGGATGGACTGGTATGTCACGATCTTTCGTTCCCTTCATCTCCAAAAAGAAGAGAAAGTACTCGATCTCGGTTGCGGTTTTTCCAAGCTCTGGAGAAATAACTGGAAAGACATTCCGGAGGGAACCAGCATCTATGCTTACGATGTTCACGGGAGCTGGGCGGACGACTTTGAGAAGTATCTTTCCGAGAACGAGAAAGAACTGCCAGCCGGTGTGAAGATCGATCTCACTTTCGCGGATCTGGAGAAGGATTCCACATGGAAGAAGATCGCGAAAGAAAAAACATACAGCCGCATCGTAGCGCACTATCTCTTTTATGAATTGAAAGACCCGGAAACTCTCATTGCCAGGGCAAGCCAGGTCCTGGCAGAAGACGGTATCTTCTCCATAAACGGGCCGAATGTCAGCCCCTGGAATCTGTACTTCAAAGAGGCCATGAAAGAGGCCGGGATCGATGCGCCGTTCATCGAAGGATCCATCTCTGAACAGAAAAAAGCGAGGGATGATTTCCGATCGATGGTCAGTAAGTATTTCGGGAAAATCGAGATCCAGCCCCTTCAGAATTCACTCCGTTTTGATAGCGCGGACGATATGCTCCTTCGCATGAAGGAGACCTTTGAGGGGCAGGAGAAATTCTTCCTGAAAAACGGCAGTAAGATCAAGTCGTATTTTGAAAGAAAAATCGAGGAAGAGGGCGAACTGACCCTAACCATAGATTACCATTTCCTGCACTGCTCCCGCTGACGTCAGGAGATGCTTGAAGCAAGGACCGCTTCACAGTACATCGCGATGCCATGGCGGCGGTTCGGATGGATCCAGTCGAGAAGATAATAGCTCTGCGTCGTATGAAGAAGATTCTCTTCGATATACGGATTCGGATCGATGTACATGTCCCCTTCCGAGCTGCAGAATTCCGAAAGAGCCTTGCTGTAAGACAGGCGTCTTTCCGTCACTTCTTCGATCGTAAGCGGGCTGGCTTTATCTCCGTCCGTCGAGATCCATGGTGCGATGAAGATGATCTTTGCACCCGGCGCGAGAGTGCGGATCGTTTTCTTTAGTTCCTGAAGGTTACGGATATATCCGTCAGGATCGATCGCGCCCTTATTCGCATCGTTATATCTTACGTCATTGGTTCCGATCGCGATGACATAGAGAGAGGCTTTTCCGATCTCCTCTTTATGCTCGAGAAGATCTTTCGATGTCCACCCTCCGTAGGAAGTATTGGAAACTTTTCCCGGGATAGCGGGAAGAAGTGGTTCGTACCACGGGATACCGCCGTTCTTTGTTCCGAAGGTGATACTGTCACCTAGGAAGCATACGGAGTCCCTTGATCTGATCTCTTTTAGAAAAGCACTTTCCTCCAGTTCGGAAGATATCGTTAGAGGATCGCACTGTTTACGCAGGAAGCCATCTCCGTCAAAGTGATAGACAGGCTCGATCATGTCCATGGAAAGAGGTGTATCCAGCATGACTCCCGTGATATGTTCGTGTACTTCTTTTACACGGTCAAGGTCCGTGGTGGTATAGGCTGAAGAAAGAGAAGGATCCGTGAGGATATCGTAGATCGGAACGGCACGGTAATTCCCGTTCATCGGGCAGGAGGTCCACATCGGGATAATTCCGCCGCCGATGGGGCGCTTGGTCTCACGGTCGATATAGACCTCGATCAGCGCGGATGCGTCACCGTTATGTTCCCGATAGACATTCGCATAGTTGCCGGGACAGTAAGCGGTAAAAACGGTCTTCCCGCCGGCTTCCTCGAGGAAGGACGGCTGCACGGAGTGCGTGTGGTCGCCGAGGATGATGTCCGCGCCGAATTCTACGAAGTTATCGTGCCAGGTCTTCTGGAATTCATCCGGTGCATCGAGGAACTGTTCGCCCATGTGCGGGAGGACGAGGATGAGGTCCGGCGAAAGTGCTTTTGCCGCAGCAAAATCTTCTTTCACGGATGCTCTGACTTTCTCATAATCCGGGTCGGAAGGATCGACGATGAAAGACGTAATGTAGGAAAGATCTCCGGACATCAGTTCCGATGTCTTATAGTAATTCGTTCCGAAAGTATAGGAAAGAACTGCGATGCGAAGGCCATCCTGCTCGATGATGTGGATATGGCGGCGCTCCTTGTCTTCCCGGCTTTTATAGGATCCTGTGGAAGGAAGACCGAGATCCTCCAGGACATCGATGGTTCGATAGGCAGATTCCTCTCCACGATCAAGAAGGTGATTATTGGAGGTCGTGACCAGATCGAATCCTGCATCTTTGATGGCCTCTGCCCAGGCATCCGGGAAACCGATGCGAAGCATCTTTCCATCATCATAATTTCCGATTGAGTAGAGGGACGGATCTCCGACAAGCGGGCCTTCCAGGACACCGATCGCAAGATCGGCCGAGGAGATCTCGTCTTTCGTATATTCGAAGCAGTCATGGAAATCATAAGTGCCGTTCTCCTCGCTATATCCGCGCTTGACCTGATCTTCCAGAAGAATCAGATCTCCTGAAAAAACGATCTTAAATGCCTGGTCAAACTCCTGTTCCTGCCCGTCCGACATCACCTGATAGATAGGGTCTGTCTTGATCTTCGTATCCTCGGATTTCTGCTCCGGGGAAGATGTAAGGAACGGCATCGCGGAATCGACGACCACAACGATAGCGATAGAACATGCGACAAGGGACACGATGGCATTTCTGCAGAGAGACTCGCTCTTTTTTGACGGAGACAGAAGCCGGTTCAGAAGAGATGCGACCCGGTCATTGCCAAGCACAAAGCATAAAGCTAGGGAGAGTACAAAAGAGATACCGAGGATCTCAATGCTCCGCATATTCGAGGGGTAGAGCTTTCCGGCAAGTAGTGTGAAGAAACGGTGGAGAAGAAAGATAGACATGGAGTTTCTGCCCCATGACGAAATAAACAGGATCTTACTATCCGGCATGCTGAAAAGGATCGAGAGGATCGCAAATCCCGCACAGGCGAAGAGGATTATACGAAGAAAGACACTTGCAGGTTCCGGATAGGGCATCATGGTGTAATCGGCAGAAGTGATGTGGAATTGTGTGGAGCCCTGAATAATGGACACCAGAAAAAACAGCCCGAAAGCCAGGCCAAAGAGCGGAGAATACTTCTTCCGGAGTTTGCTGATATCCTTTTTCTGAAGAAGATATCCGCTCATGAAAAACGGCCAGAAAGAAAGGATCCTGGCAAGGGCAAAGTTGTTTGTTATTTCACTTGAAAAACCACATAACAGGGAAACCAGCAGAAGGACCGGAAGAGTGAAGCGGAACTTTGCGATGCGCGGTGTCAGAAACCGCCAGACAATAAGCGCGATCAGGTACCAGCAGACATAGTAGGGCTGGATCAGCGTGAAAGAGCCATCCTCATACAATCTGTAAAAAAGGAAAAGCCCGTTAAATATCACATAGGCCGTAAGAAGTTTTCGGAAGTCATACTTTTCTCTTGTGAAAAATCCGGAGATAAAAGCAAACGCCGGCATATGAAACGAATAGATGACGGTGAGTACTAAAAGAGCTCCGGAATGATTCGTGTTGCCAGACAGGAAATGACCGAAAACGACCAGAAAAATCAGAAGACCTTTCGCATTATCCCAAAGAAATGATCGCTTTTTCTCCTCCATTACAGCGCCTCCGTCAGTGATTACAAAAGCATTTATACATGAAGAAGAAAACCTGTTACAGAGAAAGGAGATCAGGTGCGGTGCTTCTTCGTCTTCTTTTCGATGTACATGATCTTGTCGGCTTTATTCATGCATTCCATCAGCGTCTCCCAGTTTGTGGCCTCACAGGTGCCGATACTGGCGCTCAAGGTGAATTCCGCATTGTTTTCGGCATTTGCCTTTTTAATGGCACTTCGGAAACTGCGGATAAACTGACCGATACGTGCGGAACTGTTCAGTACGAGGACTGCTTCAAATTCATCGCCGCCCATTCGTGCAGCGATCTCGCCTTCCTTAAGAACCGATTCAAGACAGTGGGCGATTCCTTTGAGTGCCTCATCTCCTGCGGCATGTCCGAGATTGTCGTTAATCTCTTTCAGCCCATCCATGTCGATACTGGCGACAGCGATCGGAAAATCCGCTTCTTTACCGTTCGTGAAGAATTTTGCGATCTCCTGCTCGAAACCGCGGCGGTTCAGAAGTCCGGTCAGCGCATCCCGGATATACAGATCCTTGATGTTGTTTACCTCAAAGAGCTTATCGTATAGCCTTAGACGGTTCAACGTCTGCCCGAGCAGTACCATGGTGAATTCCATCTTTTCATCGAGGATATATTTGACGTCCGATTGGAGCCTGAACGCAGCATACCCGTAAACCTCACTCTTATAGAAGATCGGCAGGAATATCGTAAGTCTGGGCTCAGATGTATCGAATTCCTCGGGGAAAAGGCGGCTACTCGGGAAACTGATATTCGTACGGGTCTTTTTTCCGTTCTCGCAGAAACCTGTCAGTCTCCTGTCATTTTCGCAGTACTCACATAAGAGGATCCTGCTGAATAGACCGTAGCTGTCCAGATTCCCAAGAGTGTAATCCACTAGTGTATCGTAGGAAAGAACATCCTCATAATCGGAACTGAGAAGGACAAACGCGCGAGTCTTATCGTAATAGTTTCTCTGGATCGCATCCAGACGGCGGTGCATCTCATCAATATCCCGGGCAGACATATCATCACCGGTGCTTTCACGGTAGATCATTCTTCCAGGAACAGTCGTGCAGATATCTACATCCTCTCCGGCATTGATCCTTTCCAGACAATCGATCGCTGTCTTTCCGAGAACTGTCTCCGGAATATCGGAAGTAGTAATGGACGGGACATGCGCGCTCGATGCATCCAGATTATCTACACCGGTGATCAGGGTGTCTCTCGGCACGGAGTATCCGCGCTTTATAAGCTCATCTGTAAGCGCGATCGCCATATAGTCATTTGAACAGATGATGGCCTGAGGAAGTGTTCCGTCCTCCTTAATGAAGAAATCTGCAGTCTCCGGTCCCTGATTTGTCCAGTAATTACCATGGAAGATCATGTCTTTTCTGACCGTATAGCCTGCTTCTTCCATGGCGTCTTCGAAACCGGCCAGACGCTCAAGAGAGTCACGGAGATCATCTCTTCCTGTAACGAATCCGATATCGTCGCTTTTGATTTTGCCGATGACATATTGCGAGATTTCATACATGATCTGCCGGTTGTCCGGAACCACCGAATAAAACCCGGATTCTTCGGCACGTACGCTTACGACCGGAGGAAGATCCGAAGCGGAGGTGAGGTTCTCGAGAAGCTCATAATTCAGTCCGGCATGATGGAGTGTATCCGAACAAACGATAATACCGTCGTAATCAGAATAATTCGGAAGAGAAAGGATCTTTTTCAGACCTTCTGCATGAAGAGGGTTTTCACTCGGGACAGAACAGTTACCGAAAACATCTACACTATGGCCGCGCTCGATCGCACATTTCTGTATGGCCAGAATGAGTTCAGATGAATAATCACGGTACATATCACCGATGAAAGCGCATATCTTCATATTTTTACCTCACATATATAAAAAATTTTATCACAGCCCGAAGTTTCTCTCAATACCTGTATTTACTGGAGATATGGGCTTTTACACCTCGGTAAAAGCACTTGCCTTATCTTGAAAACGATGTCCCTCACGCATAGAATGGAAACATTGAATATCTCGCAGGGAGGGCAAAGATGCCGCGCTTTCGATACCTAAGCAAGGAAGAGATCGACCGGAAAAATGAACCGCCGAAGCTGACGGCGCTGGAAGAAATCGGGAATGCCGTGACACATGGTATAGGTGCAGGTTTATCCATAGCGGCTTTTGTCCTTCTGCTTTTACGGTCCGATACACCGATGAAAGTTATGGCATCCTGCTTTTACGGAATCTGCCTGATCCTTCTTTTCACGATGAGCTGCCTGTACCATTCGTGGAAACATGGCATGTTTGTTAAGAAACTCTGGAGGAGGTTCGATTACAGTTCGATCTACCTTCTTATCGGAGGGACATTTGCACCGATGTGCCTCGTGTACTGGGGCAATACAAAAGGTATCGTCATGTTCTGCATCCAGTGGGGACTGATCGCTCTGGGGATCACCAGTATCGGGATCTTCGGTCCGGCACGGTTTAAGCCGCTTCACTATGCGCTTTATTTCCTGATCGGCTGGAGCGGACTGATCTTCGTTCCGGATCTGTTTAGAAACGACTTTTTGCTGTTCTTGTTTATTCTGGGCGGTGGGATCCTTTATACGATAGGAATGATCCCTTTTGGCCTGAGACGTAAGGGATCTCACTTTATCTGGCACATCTTTGTTTTACTGGGTGCCGCAGCGCAGTGGTTCGGTATATATCTTTTCGTATATTGACCGGATCAGGATCTATCTCTGCTTTTTCCGGACTTGTGGTTTTCAGTCCAAATAATTGGACAGATCCGATGGTATTATCCATATCGTAGTGGCGTTAGAGCCGAAGAGACATAGCTGGCTTTCCGGTGTTGTGTGCAGTAGCCTTCGAAAATGCTACATGCGGATTTCACTTTCACAACAGCCGGGAGGCCTGGCGATGGAGGTAAGTATGGATATTGCGGTTTTAATTCTTTGTTCCGTTGTGCTGATCGTAGTTCTGATCGCAGCATTCCTTCTTCTGCGTACATATGCAGGAGTACATATTCTGGCTTCCCGGCAGACAGAAGATCCGTCGAAGATGACCGATCAGTTAAGTAAAGTGATCGACCAGAGGATCGCCTCTATGGAGACGACGCTGACGCGTGTGGAGAACGACCGGCAGGAGGCGACGAGACGCCATAATGAGGAGATGAGTAATCTCAGCAACCGCCTGTATGCGCAGAAGTTTGATTCCATGAACAACAGCATCGTTGCTGTGCTGAAGGCGGATAAGGAGCAGAATTCCGCTGTCTTGGAAGGGAATACGAAGATACTGACCAATGGCCTGGATACACTGAATAAGTCAATGGAGACCCGTATCTCCAAGCTGACGGAGACGTTCCATGAGGACTTTACCCGCATGCGGACAGAGAATAACCAGCAGATCGAGAAGATCCGTGAAACGGTAAATGAAAAACTGGATAAGACGCTGAACGAGCAGTTTGAGAAAAGCTTCAAAGGCGTTCTGACGCAGATGACGGAGCTTCAGAAGACGATGGGAGAGCTTAAGGGTATTTCTAACCAGGTCGGAAGCCTGGAAAAGACTTTGAACGGTGTAAAAACACGAGGCATCCTCGGAGAGGTCCAGTTAAAACAGATCATCGCTGATGTTCTTACGCCTCAGCAGTATGACGTCGAGGTGCCGACCAAGCCCGGATCTTCAGAGCACGTCGAGATCGCCATTAAGATGCCGACCAGAGAAGGGAATGGTTTTTTCTATCTTCCGATCGACTCGAAGTGCCATCTGGACCGATATGAAACACTGTTACAGGCATACGACTCCGGGGAGAAGGACCTGATTGCGAGAGCAAAGAAGGAATTCGGGATGGCGATTAGGGAAGACGCGAAGTCGATCGCGGAGAAGTACATCAGTGTCCCGGATACGACGCCATATGCGATCCTGTTTGTGCCTTTTGAAGGAATGTATTCCGAGATCGTTAACCTGGATCTTCTGGAAGAACTGAACCAGCTGCATGTTACAGTGGCGGGCCCTTATACCCTCATGGCGATCCTGAGTACTGTCACGAATTATTTCCAGGCGCTGGCGATCGAGAAGAAGTCTCATGAGATCGAGAGAACACTGGGCGCTGTAAAGAAGGAGTTTGGCAAGTATGAGGAGGCGCTCGAGAAGGTGAAGAAGAGCCTGGAGGCAGCGACGAATAATCTCGACACGCTCCGCACGACTAGAACGAATGCCGTCAACCGCGCACTGAAGAATATCACGGAACTGGATGACGATCTTTACCTTTCCGATGGCATGACAAACTATGAATAATAAGGGGAGAATTTCTAACATTTGCCGGATTTAAGCAAAATTTGGATAATTTGACGAAGAAATCAGGAAAAAAGCCGCTTGACGCGGCTTTTTCCGTCTGATATATTGTCGCATGCAATTACTAAATAAATAAGAATAGACAGACTTGAACGACAGAAAAGACAGCATTAACAGCAACTTGGTTTTGACAGCAGAGGTAGACGCAGCGTAATGAACATAAACTGGATAGTGGAATTTGTTTTTTGGTATCCTGCCATAATGGCGATGATGTGGGTACTTGGTTCCCTGATCTTCTATTATTCCAATGAGAGAAAAAAGACGCTGAAACTCGAAAGAACGCCTTTCGTGTCTATTCTTATGCCTGCACATAATGAAAGCTCTGTTCTGATTCCGGTCGTCGAACAGATGACGAAGCTGAACTATCCTGAGTATGAGATCATCCTGATCAACGACGGAAGCTCCGATAACACATCTGAGGTCATGAAGGCGCTCTGTGAGAAGTATCCTTGTGTCCGAGTCGTCGATCTGAAGAAAAACTGCGGCAAAGCCAATGCGCTCTATCTCGGCCTGATCGCCTCCAAAGGAGAGATCCTGGTGGGTGTAGATGCCGACTCATATCTCGACAAAGATGCTCTTCGATATATGGTATCCCATTTTGTGAATAAGAATAACGGTGAGCGCGTTGGCGCAGTAACCGGTAATCCCCGCGTGCGGAACAGAGGCTCGCTTCTCGGAAAGATCCAGCTTTGTGAATACGCCAGCATTATCAGCCTGATCAAGCGTACCCAGCGCGTTCTCGGAAAGGTAATGACAGTATCCGGCGTATGTGTCGCATATAGAAAAAGAGCGCTCCTGGACTGCGGTTTCTGGGACCGCGACATGATGACAGAGGACATTGCCGTCACATGGAAACTGGAAAAGAATTTCTGGGATGTAAGGTATGAACCGAGAGCCCTCTGCTGGATGCTCGTTCCGGAGACGATAAAGGGACTCTGGCGGCAGCGTAAGCGCTGGGCGGAAGGCGGCCTGGAAGTAGTATTCCGGCACTGGGATATTTTCAAGAGTTGGAGAAGAAGAAGAATGACACCGATCTATTTGGAGCAGGTTGCTTCCTTCTTCTGGTCTGTCTGCTGGCTGTTCCTGACGGTCCTTCTTGTTATCTCGGAGATCCGCGGTGAGCATCTATATACCGATCTGATCTGGAAGAGCCAGTTTCTGTCGTTTGTCTGTCTATTCCAATTTGTCGTTGCCATGATCCTGGAATCCAAATATGACAAAGATATCCTGAAGAGCACTTGGAGCGTAATATGGTATCCGATCCTATACTGGTATATCAATGTTTTCATTACACTGGGTGCACTGTTTAAGACGATCCTTCCGAGAAAGAAACTGGCGACCTGGAAAAGTCCGGACCGCGGTATTACCCAGACGCAAAAAGAAGAGGATAGGAAGACAAATCCCCAGCTCATACAGCTGGAGGAGCACGCGCCTGCCCATAACGGGGATTCACATATCGAGTATGAGAATAAACAGAAGACCTGGAAAAAGGTTATCGGAGTTGTCCTGACGCTGATCGCATGGATCTATATGCTGGTGTATTTCTGTTACATGATCTACGGAATCATCTGCGACAAGATGAACCGTCCGGTGAAGGAATTCCTGTTCTACGATCTCAATAAGATCCGCCAGACCGAGCACTTCTTCATGATTCTGTTTATCGCGGTACTGATCGAGCTTCTTGTCCTGATCATCTGGAAAGAGTATAACCGCAGAAGATTCGGTTCATTGAGAAGACGCAAGTTTGCACCGGACATCACGGATCAGGAGATCGACTCCTATTTCCATCTTGATCCGGTGGTGAGCACAGTCTTCCATAACGAAAAGTATATCGGGATCGAAGAAACTCCTGTGCCTGAAGGTATCGGACAGGGAAGAAAGGCAATAAAAGAACACAAGCGTCTGATGCAGGAAGCAAGAAGACGCCGCAATGCTACATAACCTTTAAAGGATCAGTCCCAGCCGAGAAGATCGAACTCGTCTTTCATATTGACGACGATAACCGGAGCACCGGGTGTTTTTTCGGCGCCGGCATCGGCTTTATCGATGAACGAAAGACCGGAAGCACTGATTCCTTTGACGATGTATCCTTTATCATTTTTGGCGAAGATCTCGCTGCTATAAAAAGAGAACTGTCCCTTTTTCACACGGCTGAAAGTGGCAAAGAGATTATATATCGCATAGATCGGAAAAATGAGAACGATCAGAAGAGCGAAAATGATCCTGGCGCTATATACGATGACGTGAAAAATGCTGACGAAAAGGATTATACAGACGATCACGATTGCCAGAACAGCGAGCGATCCCCCAAACAAGGTCCAAGCAGAGGCGATCTTCCTGGACGTATATCTTTTTACCTGTGCTTCAGTCGGTGCATATGGTTTTACAATGGAAAGATCGATATTGGACGGATTTGCTTGAGATTCAGACATAACTACTATTTCCTCTTTTTCTTCTTCAGTTCTTGAGACATTATAACACTTGATCAGCAAACTCTATATATCCAGACTTTTACAATCGAAACAAAACGCCTTTTATAGGGCGCTTTGAGGGTTCTGAGCAGAAAAAGAGAATTAATTGTGGAAATGTTTGACTTTCTATGTTAGAATATCTCATGTCGCTTCGATAGAAGCAAATGACTTCGGCATGGAGAAGTACCCAAGAGGCCGAAGGGGAGGCTTTGCTAAAGCTTTAGGTGGTGTAACAGCCGCGCGAGGGTTCGACTCCCTCCTTCTCCGCCATGACCCGTGATGTTTACCCCATCACGGGTTTTTTGTTTCTCGTTTTTGCTTCACGTGCGTTAATCTGCATTTAACGAAGTATATTTCTGTATTTTGACAAAAAATACTGCGTTAACATTGAAATAAGTCCAAATCGATGATAATATTCTATCAAAGGAGGTATAAACCATGAAGCTGTATCATAGAGAAAACTATCTTCGCAAGATCCGATCCTTCTACCACGAAACAGATCTGATCAAAGTGATCACAGGAATAAGAAGATGTGGTAAATCCTGTCTTATGCAGACCATTGCAGAAGAACTAAGATCTTCAGGTGTTAAAGAAGAAAACATCGTTTATCTGAATCTGGATAAAAGAGGATTCAAAAGCATAAAAACAGCAGATAAACTTGAATCTGTAATCGATAGTCTTTGTACAGCTAAAGGCGTGAAATACCTCTTTATTGATGAAATACAAAATGTTGATGGATTTGAAGAAGTCATCAATGCTTTTCGCGAGGAAGAGGAGTATTCCATATTCATCACCGGCTCAAATTCCTACCTTCTTAGCGGTGAACTTGTTACCAAACTAACGGGACGATATCTGGAATTCGAGATATTTCCGCTGACTTTCGATGAGTATATTGGAATGAAGCAGTTTCTTAAACTTCCTGTAGATATCAGTACAGAAGCCGAATTCGATAAGTATATCATCGAAGGAGGATTTCCAAAGGCTTTAAGCTACGATGATCCGGAAGATAAAAGAACCTACATAAATGGAATAATCGCGGAGATATTTGAGAAAGATATCAGAAAGCGGGTTAAGATACGTAATGTATCTGTATTCAATATTGTTCAGCGGTATATCATTAACAATTTCGGTGCAACAACCAGTCTAACTAACATCTTGGAGGATCTTCATAAGGCCGGGAGCGATATTACACGAGAGACACTGAACAGATATATTCAGGTCCTGATAGATGCAAAGATTATTCATAAATGCGAGAGATTTGATCTTAAGTCGCGCAGGTCGATTTCCGGAGAACAGAAATACTATCTTTCAGATCTTGGTTTCTATTTTGCCATGAATACCGACAACAGAATCAATTATGGTCCAGTACTGGAGAATATAACATATATTTACGCCAAGTCTAAAGGATACGATGTAAGTGTGGGCAGAATCGGAAAACTTGAATGTGATTTCATCGTCCGAAAACAAATGATGCAGTATGCATATATTCAGGTTGCCATGACGATCCTAAGCAGCATCGAGACAGAAAACAGGGAGTATAGACCGTTGGAATCCATACGGGACAACTATCCTAAATACGTTATTACCCGCGACAGTCTGATACAAATGAGAAACGGAATAACACATGTGAACATCAGTGCACATATGAAAGAGGGCAAGGAGTTTTGATAAAAGTTTAGCGCGTCTCGTTTGCAAGCATTATGCGCAAGTGTTCGAATTGCTCGTACTCTTCAAATCCTGAATGTCCCTGATTGGATGTTCAGGATTTTTCTATTAGCGGAAAAATGTAAAGCCGGTGCGACATGATCTTCCAGAAAAGCACTCTCTGATTGGTGTACATGTAAATCTCCATATGACATAATGACATCACGGATCAGGAAGATCCGACTACACTGTTTCGGCCGGCAGAATGTTCTATAAAGATGAGGAGATTACACCATGAGTTTAGGAAAGAATATTCAATATTTGCGTAAGATGAATAAGCTGAAGCAGGACCAGCTTGCAGAGAAGATGGGCGTCAGCAGACAGACCATTTCCCGTTGGGAATCGGACGAAGTGACACCGGAACTTCCCAAACTGGTGGAGATGTGTTCCCTGTTTTCATGCAATATGGATGAACTGGTCAGAGGAGATCTGACTTCTAAAGGGGAGATCTATTCCGATGTCACGATCCGGAAAGTGCCTGCTTTCCGGATGGCGAAATATGCCATTATCTCCCAGGAGCCGGAAGATGACGTGCTGACTCATATGAAAAACTGGGCGGAAAAGAGCGGCCTTCTTGCCGCGGATCCGAAGGCGAAGCGGATCGGATGGGATTTCCCGTTTGTGTCCCAGGAACAGAGCATGCGTTTCGGCATGCACGGATATGCGGCTGCATATGTTCTTCCTGATGGTTTCCGGACAAATTGCGAAGGCGTGGAATATTGCGATAACAAGGAAGCCAGCTATGCGGTGATCACGGTAAAAGATCCGATGGTGCAACCGTTCGAACGTATCCCGGTCGGATATAAGCACATCATGGAATACCTGGATGCAAATAACATCAAGGGCAGACAGGACGATAACGTACTCGGCTGTTTCGAGTATGAATATGAGAAAGACGGCACAGGGTACATGGAAATATACATCTGTGTTGATGTATAAAACTGAATTCGTGTGAGTTCGGCCGTCTTCCCAAAGACTGGTGCCTCGTATCAATCTTAACCCTTTCTTTAACTTCGTTTGACGATGACTTAACCTTTCAAAGGTAAGATAGAGTCATAGAACAGGGAATGACGTGGAGGCAGGACAATGAAAAATCGTACAGGAAAAGCACTTCTCAAAATCGTATTTGCTATTTTTGCGGTATGCATGGCTATTTCAGCGATTGCTTTTAATCTTGAAAAACTTCAGCTGTCTCTTATCTTTTTCGGAATTGCAAGTGTACTCGCAGTCATCATGATCAGATTAAATGGAAAAACAGATGACAAAAACGAGGCAACATCAAAATAATAGACAGCTTCTCATAATCATAATATACCCCCTCTAAAGAGAAGACCCGGGCAGTAGTGCCCGGGTCTTCTTTTCGATCTTTGCTGGAAACGGATTTTACAGAGCGCTGAGGAGAAATCTAATCAGCTGTTGTAGTTTTCGGTGATCTCCTTACAGGCGCTCAAGAAATCAGAGGTAAGTCTTCTTAAGCGGTAAGACATGTGGCGGAGAAGCATATCGATCTTCTCCGGGTTGGTCTTATAGGTGTCCATGATGTCATTCTGATCGATCATCTCGACCTTTGTGTTATCTGTCTCAGCTACTGCAGAAGCAGTTCTGGGATCTTCGGTGAACATACCCATTTCACCAAAGAAGGAAATGGCTTCCAGAGAAGAGAGCTTCTCTTCATTCGGCTTTTTATAGTTGTCGTAAATTCCGACTTCACCGGAGAGCAGTACATACATGCAGTTGCTTGCATCGCCTTTATTGCAGATTATGCCGCCCTTTCGGAATTCCTTGGTATATTCGGCGCCATTGGCCGCAAAATAATCGAACTTCACATCGAAAGACTTTGTCGTATCCGTCAGCTTATTCTTGTTTGACTGATAAACATCGATGTGTTTCTTGATCTTAGAGAAGAGAGATTTCTTCGCATTCTCGTTTTCTGACCCGCGAAGTTCACGGAGAAGAGCCTTTGATTCAGCATAGTCACTTGTCATGACCTGGATCCTGTTTCCGAGGTGTCTCATCAGCTCGAGGATCATGTCGGGGTTTTCGTCAAAGAATTCGTTCATCTCGTTCCCGGGGATCTCAACTACCCGGGTATTGCCCTTAGCAACTACAGTAGCACTTCTGGGATAAGCTTCAAGGATCGCCATCTCACCGAAGAACTCTCCGGCTTCCAGATCGGCGATCTTAAGCTGATTGTTCTTTCCAAAACCGCCATATACACTGGCGCCGCCCTCCAAAAGGAAGAAGAAACTCTTACCGCTGTCTCCTTCTTTGATGATAACTTCACCTTTTTTGAATTCTTTCTGAGCCATACCCATATTGCTATCTCCCTTCCCCTCAAGCAAATGAACTTGTGTATCGGATCTGTACGGTCTGATTGATTATCGACGTCAGATATTTTATTGTTTAATTATATCAGAAAACCATGTAGAAGTATTTTTTATGAGCACGATTAAGCGAAAAAAACAGATCCAAGCATTAATCCTGAGTATTAGCATGGTTCTCGGGGTATTTTCCGGCTGCTCGGAAAAGAAAAAAGATGCGGAAACACAGGTATCATCCGAGGTGGAGTCTGTAAGCCGGACTTCTGAAACGCATACGGAAATCACATCGTCAGAAACAGATCCGGTGATCCTATCTACAGAGTCCTCTGAAGAGCAGACCACTCCTTCGGAAAAAGCACCGGAAGAGAAAGCATATGGGATCCTTCAGCGTATGACGCTTGAAGAGAAAGCCGGCCAGATGCTGGTTGCATCTTTCAGCGGAACGGAACTCTCTTCAGATGTCAGGGATTGCCTTAGCAGAAATCATTTCGGCGGGGTAATGCTTGGCACGGGGAACTTCTCAGATGTGGAACAGACACTGCGCTTTGTCAGCGATCTTCAGACATCGAATCAGAAAGGAAGCAGCATCCCGCTTCTGATCTCAACGGATCAGGAGGGTGGACCGGTCACCAGGGTACACTTCGGGACATGCGGTGTCGGAAATATGGCGCTCGCGGCAACAGGTGACCCGGCAAATGCAAAAGAGATGGCACTGGTCTATGCGGAGGAACTGAGATCCTTAGGGATAAATACGGACTTTGCACCGGTGCTCGATGTCAATAATAATCCGGATAATCCTGTGATCGGAGTGCGGTCCTTTTCCGATGAACCCGAGGTGGTCGCAAGGTTTGGGACAGCATATATTGAAGGACTTTCCGATGGCGGAGTGATATCGACACTGAAACACTTTCCGGGACATGGCGATACGGATACGGACAGTCATACCGGCTTTCCGCGCATCGAGAAGACGTATGAGGAACTTAAGAAATTTGAGCTTATCCCGTACGAAGCCGCTATCGGTAACGGAGCGGAGATGATCATGACGGCGCATATCCAGTATCCTCAGATCGAGAAGGAGACCTATGTAACATCGTCCGGCAAAGAAGTATACCTTCCGGCGACATTGAGCCGGACGATCCTAACGGATATTCTCCGGAAGGATATGGGTTTTGATGGCGTGATCGTTACCGACTCTCTGGAGATGGCTGCCATCTCCGAAAACTTCCGGTTCGAAGATGTACTTTGCATGGCGATCAACGCCGGTGCGGACATGCTGCTTCTTCCGGGTGTCTTTAGCGATAGTACATTTAAGACGACAGACAGCGCGGTCTCTCTGATCGTAGAAATGGTAAAAGACGGGCGGATCAGGGAAGAAGAGATCGATGATTCTGTTCTTAGGATTCTGGTTCTGAAAGAAAAACACGGCATACTGGAGGAAAGTGATTTTGCCATAACGGAAGAGGATATATCGGCTGCGAAAGAAAAGGCCGGTTCGGAAGAACACAGAGAAGCGTCCCATAGGATTTCAAGAAAATCACTGACACTTCTAAAGAATGAAAACAGTGCATATCCGCTTTCTTCCGGAACCGGAAAAGAGACACTGATCCTGTTTTCCGGAAGCGAAGAGAGCAGGATCGGCTATGGAAAACTGGTGCAGGATAAGCTTCCGGAGGAAAACATCACGCTGATGATAAGCACGAAAGAGAATGAGCAGGAATGCCTCGACGCGGCATCCCGGGCAGAGAATGTGATCCTGATCTCCCGTGTGTATAGCAGATCCTGTCTGGATCCGGAAAAGGATGCAGGTTTTTCTACCGGAGTCTTCGACAGGATCATAAAAGCAAGGCACGACGCGGGGAAGACGGTTATTGTGATCTCCTGCCAGCTGCCATATGATGCGGCGCGCTTTGCTGATGCGGACGCGGTGATCCTTTCCTACTGTTCTTCGGAAATGAAGGACATACGGCCTGAAAACGGGGCAGGAAGCGCATACTGTCCGAATCTTGAGGAGGCCGTTATTTCCTGTTTCAGAGGAGATGCTCTTAACGGAAGGGCTCCATGTGACCTGAAAAAATAGGCGAACACTATTTCGCGAGGAAATTTGATAATTGACATTTATGTGTTGACACATGTCGGATTGTATATTAATATCTCGAAAGCATATTAGATTTATGATATTATCTGTTTAATATGTATTATAGATTTATTGCTGTGGTTGAGGGAATAAATGGAAAAGAATAAACCTGAGAAAATAAAGAAAAAGATAGACATGCAGTGGGTCACCCACTCTGTTGTGATTGTCATTGCTGATATTCTGGTAGTAGTGTTTTCCTTTTTTGCTGCACTATGGCTTCGCTTCGATATGCGGTTCCAGAGCATCCCGAAGGACTATTTCAGGACTTATCTGAGGATCCTTCCGATCTGGTGTGCCATCACGATAGCGGTCTTTTTAGTATTTAAACTGTATCACAGTATCTGGACCTACGTCAGTATTGATGAAACTTTCACGATGGTAAAAGCATATGCCGTGATCGTGCTTTGCTATGTTGCCACGAAATATATCCTGAAGATCGATGAGCCGAGATCCTTCTATTTCTTCGGCGTTTTCATCGCTTTCGTACTGCACGTGGTCGTCCGTTTCTCCTACCGTCTGGTCCGTTATCTGCGCAACCAGTACAGCAAGAGTTTCGAGTATAAGACCGGAAAACTGGAAAATGTTATGATCATCGGCGGCGGTTCCGCAGGAAGCATCCTGATCCGTGAACTCAAGAGCGATACGCACCAGAACCAGAGACCGGTATGTATCATCGACGATAACCCGGCAAAGATCGGAAGAGAACTCTACGGTATCCCGATCGTCGGCGGAAGAAATGCTATCGTCGAAAAGGCTGCAGAATATGAGATCGGATCGATCATCTTTGCTATGCCGACGGCATCGCCTAGAGACAGAAAAGATATCCTTTCCATCTGCAAAGAGACCGGCGCGAAGGTTCGTGTTCTTCCGGGTGTTTATCAGCTGGCGAATGGTGATGTCAGCGTTAACCGCCTGAAAGATGTTGAACTTACGGACCTTCTGGGCAGAGATCCGATCGAGATCAACAACGACGAAGTATTCCAGATGCTCAAGGGAAAGACGATCCTGGTTACCGGCGGCGGCGGATCCATCGGTTCCGAGCTCTGCCGTCAGATCGCGGCACACCAGCCGAAGCAGCTGATCATCTTCGATATTTATGAGAACGGCGCATACGACATCCAGCAGGAACTGATCCGTAAGTATCACAACAAGCTGAATCTGGTCACACTGATCGGTTCGGTACGTAATACTCACCGTATCGAGAGTGTTATGCAGAAGTATAAGCCGAATATCGTTTTCCATGCGGCGGCACATAAGCACGTCCCGCTGATGGAGGACAGCCCGAACGAAGCCATCAAGAATAATGTTATGGGCACTTATAAGACAGCAGTTGCTGCAGCACATGCCGGAGTTGAGACCTTCGTTCTGATCTCTACCGACAAGGCGGTAAACCCGACCAACCTGATGGGTGCATCCAAGCGTATCTGCGAGATGGTCATCCAGATGATGAACCGCCGTACACCGGATACGAACTTTGTTGCTGTTCGTTTCGGTAACGTTCTCGGTTCCAATGGTTCCGTTATCCCGCTTTTCAGAAAGCAGATCGAAGAGGGCGGCCCGGTTACGGTTACCCATAAGGACATCATCCGTTACTTCATGACGATTCCGGAGGCGGTATCGCTCGTACTTCAGGCATCCCAGTATGCCAAGGGCGGTGAGATCTTCGTCCTTGATATGGGTGATCCGGTCAAGATCGACGATATGGCCAGAAACCTCATCAAGCTGTCCGGTCTGACTCCGGATGTCGATATTAAGATCGTATACACCGGTCTTCGTCCGGGTGAGAAGCTCTATGAAGAGAAACTCATGGACGAAGAAGGCATGCAGACGACAGATAATAAGCTCATCTTCATCGGAAAACCGATCGAGATGGATGACGAGTGGCTCAGAAAGAAGATCGAGGAACTCGACCTGGATAGCCAGGAAGATGACGAGAACATCAAGAAATACGTCCAGGAGATCGTTCCTACATATAAGCCGGGCTCCATGTAATTTCTTACTAAACCCCGTAAAACCCTTAAAAGAACATGAAAGACCTGCTCGCAAGGGCGGGTCTTTTGTATTATCATGAGTAGGGAGGATCGATTATGAGCCGTATTGTTTTTCTGGGAGATCTACATGGGAATATTGTCGCGACCGAGGCGATGGCGAAGACGATCGAAAAGATCGCGCCGGACGAGGTCTGGTTTTTGGGAGATGCCGTAGGAAAAGGACCTTCCAACCGCGAGACCTGTGACTGGGTAAAAGAACACTGCGACCATTTTCTTAAGGGCAATTGGGACGAGTGGATCATCGAGAGTTATCTCAAAAGAGAGGATAAACACAGCCGCTATGCCACCGAGAACCGCTTCTATTACGAGCAGCTGGGGGAGGAGCGGCTTATGTGGCTGAGATCACTGCCCTACGAAGATGAGATCCTGATCAGCGGACTTCGGATCCGTCTTATTCACGGCCGTCCGGTCGATCAGCTTTATCAGGGCTATGATCCGGATGAGAAGATGAAGGAAGGGTTTTATTCTTCCGATAAAAAGACGAAATTCGACAGTATCATCTGCGCGGACAGCCATCGTCCGTATGTGAGATCTCTTCACGACGGATATGCTGTAAATACCGGAAGCGTGGGAAACAGTATCGGGGTGCCGCGTGCGCATGCGCTCCTGGTGGAAGGCGAGCTGGGAAGCGAAGAAAAATCACCGATCTTCTTTACAATCCTATCCGTTCCGTACGATAATGAAAGAGAAGCGCAGCTCGCACTTGCGGCAGAAGGACTTCCCTTGGCGGAAGCATATGCAAAAGAAATAAGGACCGGCATATATTCGAGATAAAAAGGAGGTTTCTCCATGAAGATCAGCGATATATTGACGAAGATAAATGAATGCGCACTGGATGATACCTTTTCCGAACTTTATGGAGAAGACACGGACATCCTAAAGAAACAGAAAGAGCGCTACATCCATGCACTGGAGATGTTTTCTTCCACGTTCCCGGAAGACCCGGACCGTGATATTTCCATTTTTTCGGCGCCCGGAAGAACAGAGATCTGCGGAAATCACACGGATCATCAGAAAGGCTGCGTACTGGCGGCATCGGTCGATCTGGATACGGTCGCGGTCGTATCTTCCGGAGAGAAGCATCTGATCCGTATACAGTCAGAAGGGTATCCGATGGTTACCATCGATACAGATGATCTTCTGCCTCGTGAGGAGGAGAAAAATACGACAGCAGCACTGGTCCGCGGTGTGGTGGCACAGTTTGGCGCTCATGGAGTGAAGGTGAGCGGTTTTGACGCTTATATTACATCGAATGTTTTGTCCGGAAGCGGATTGTCTTCCTCTGCTGCATTTGAAGTCCTTCTTGGAAAAATCATCGACACCCGTGATAATGAAGGAGAGACGGGGGCTATCGAGATTGCAAAGATCGGACGATTTGCCGAAAACTGGTATTTCGGAAAGGCCTGCGGCCTAATGGATCAGACGGCATCTTCTGTGGGTGGTCTGGTAGAGATCGATTTCGGGTATTCGAAGAATCCAAAGATAGATGCTCATCAATTTGATTTTGATAAGGCCGGATATGCACTGATCATTACAGATACCGGCGGAAGCCATGCGGATCTTTCGGACGAATATTCTGCTATTCCGAAAGAGATGAAGAGTGTCGCGCGTTTCTTTGGAAAAGACCGCCTTTCCGAGGTGGATGAGAAGGAGTTTTACGCCAGGATCAGCAAGCTCCGGAAGGATCCGGAGATCTGTGAACGTGCGATCCTTCGAAGCGCGCATTTCTTCTCGGACAATGCCCGCGTGAGAAAGGAAGCACAGGCGCTGGACGCCGGAGATGTGCCGGCTTTCCTTGCACTGGTCAATGAATCCGGAGAGTCATCTGCCGGTTTCCTTCAGAACCTGTATTGCAATAATACTCCGCAATCGCAGGCGATCCCTCTGGCGCTTATGATGAGCAGAAGGATCCTCGGAAATAAAGGCGCATGCCGGGTCCATGGCGGCGGATTTGCCGGGACGATACAGGCATTCGTTCCGAAGGAAAAAGTGATAGAATACACCACTTCGCTGGAGGGCCTTTTTGGCACCGGAGCATGTCATATCTTAAGGATCCGGCCAAAGGGTGCGGTACAGATCATCTGATCCTACACCGTTTTACCGCCTGGAGACATCCTCATACCGGAAGTTTTTCATACAGTTGATGGAGCCGGAGGCAAGTTCCGAGTACACTTTGGCATTGATGGAGTTGTAGGATGACTTATCATTCCTCATCTGCATCTCATCCTCATCACCGTAATCATTCTTCTTTTCGAGGATCTTTGCTACGACAAGCATGACGACAGCTAGGGCAAGAATGCAGAGGGTCAGCGTGATGATGACGGCAAAAACCCGAAGGTCCTGCAGAGAATCCTCGAGCAGATTCTTATGCCATTTTTCTCTTATATCGTCACCCACGTCCGAGTACAATATAGTGAACAGGAACTGAATCATTTGACACCTCCCTGTCTTTTCTTTGCGAAGATAAGCGTCGTTACGGAACCAGTGCGCTTCAGCTTCCGGTACAGCCGCAGGAATTTTTTGATCGCGATAGGCAGAGTGATGCCGGCCGCAAGAGCGATAAGTCCCGCAGCGATCTGAGGTCCGCCTCTTATAATGATATAATCCGCTTTCTCTATATCCGTGATTTTATTGATATGAGGCACTTCGACCTTCGTAAGCAATGTAAAGAGCAGCGCCCATAGTGCGGCTGTCGCTGCCGCGATCGTTCCAAAGACCTTTACCTTGCTCCAGGGAGCGGTACCGGTGCAGCGGCCGGACTGGCCATTTACGAGGAAAGTATAGGGCGTGTTATTTGAAGTGATCGTGATGAACCAGGCGGGAAGGAGAATATATCCCGTGCGCTCCAGTTCCAGCTTCGGAAGCGAAGATACATTCTTTACTGTGCTGTTTTTCGTGATCTTACGCATCTGGGCATTGAAGATCGTCTTCGCTTTCAGTTCGGCGGTTCCCTTTGCTTTTTTCGGAGTAACATCCTGAATATTCGAGTAAAAACCCATGAGATACGATGTGTCAAAGTCAACGGCAGCTTTTACATTATATGGTTCGAGCAGCGCCGTGGAGCGGTCATCTAGGGCAGTACAGCACTCGACCAGGAGATTCTCGAACTCGGCACTTCCGTCGAATACATACGACTTCTCCGTGATTCCGATGACGTGCTGCTGCGTGTCAGAGATCACTCCGTCGTAGGTAAAGTACGGGATATAGATGCCGCGTACAAGCTCCGGATCGATCTTCTTAAATCCTTTCGGCATAAAAGCACCGGAAAGGATGTTTTTCTTTACAGTCTCGATGGCTTCTTCTTTCGTGATGGAGAAAGGCACGATCTTATCCGGCCGGTTCTCCTTCGAGATCCTGGAGAATACGACGGAAGTCGATCCGCAGTAAATGCATCTTGTGGATATTTCGGTACCGGACACAAGGACCTCACCGCCACACTGGCTGCATTTATAGACGTGACGGTCATACATCTCACCGGTGAGCTCTTCGAACTCGGAGAGTGTGTCCTTGATATCTTTCGGTCCATTATCGGCATCCGGATTTTCGTAGTAGAAACTGTCGGCATCCGGAAGTGTCTTCGGGTCGATAATGTTGCCGCACGACGTACAGACCAGAGCATCAAATCCCGGATCATATTCCATCGGTGCTCCGCAGCCCGGACAACTCTTAGCCATTCTTCTTTCCCCCCAAAAAAGCTTTCTTATAACAACACTATATCACTTTTACAGAATCTTCCGGAAAAGCACTTACAGACGCGGCCGCTGATCGACATCCATGCACTTGAATCTTTTCATGCATGAATGGTCCTCACTCTCGGAGCCGTAGCTGTTGGACATCCGGAGGATGTTAGCAACGAAAAGTAATGCCAGACCGGCACATGCGATAATAGAAGCAACATAACCAACAACAATGAGTATCATTTGACATCCCCCTGTCTCTTTTTCGAGAAAATAAATGTAACGACAGATCTGGACAGATTGAGGTTTCTTACGACTTTCTTGAATTTGGCGACACCGTAACCGAAAAGTCCGGCAGCAGCAGATAATATTCCGATACTGGCCATAGCATCACCATTGTCTCCGTATCTGTTCATTACCCGTGTGGAACGTCCATTGAAGAATTCGTTCACAGACGGAAGGAGACCGGACTGGATAAAGAACCAGGTCGAAAGAGCGGCCATCGCCAGGAAAAAACCGCCGACCATAATTACGGCCAGCGCCCGGTTCCAAGGAACCGTACCGACGACTTTTCCTGTCTGTCCGTTTACGAGGAATGTATATGGAGTACCGTTCTTTTCAAACGAGATAAACCAGACCGGAAGCAGTGCATAAGATGAAAATGATAATTCGGAAGTCGGGACGGATGTTACCCGGTTTGAACTCTTCATATTCCGGATCTGGTCCAGCATCGCTTTGTCAAAGATCGCACGGGCCCGCATCTGCGCCTGTCCTTTGGCATGCTTCAGGTCAAGATCCTGGATATTCGAGTAAAAACCCATGAGGTACGAAGACTCGAACGGGACCTTCTCATTCAGGTGGAAAGGATCCAGCTGGGAGGAAGTCTGATCGGCGAGTGCCCGGCAGGCTTCGACCGGAAGATCGACAAATTCACATTCACCATCATAAATCTTTGCCGTATCACCGACCTGGAAGCGCTGAGTATCTTTATACCAGCCCTCGTAAAGGAAATATGGTACATAGATGCCTCGTATGACAGTGGGCTCGGCCTTCTTAAAATATTTCGGGACGAAGAGTCCGGCGATCAGCTTCTTCTTGACGTTTGTCATTGCCTGTTCCTTCGTGATCTTAAAAGGAACGATATAATCCGGACGCTGCTCCTTGGCAATACGGCTGAACACTACTGCCGTGGAACCGCAGTAGATACATTTCGTGGAGGCTTCGGTTCCGGATACGATAACTTCACCACCGCACTGGCTGCAGGTGTAGATGTGGCAGTCATACGTCTCGCCGCTTAATTCTTCTTCTTCGAGAGTATCCTCAAGATCGACAGGTTCATCGGAATCATAGTTGAGGTAGAAGTCCTTTGCATCCGGAAGGGACTGTGGATCGACAATATTACCGCAGGATCCGCAGACCAGGGCATCAAATCCCGGATCATACTCTAACGGGGCACCACACCCCGGACAGTTCTTAGCCATATAAATTCTCCCATTCCCCGGGTCATTCAGACTAGATGGACAGACCCGATCTAATTATATTGTACATTGAAATAGGGTTTCGAAACACATAAAAGATGGCAAAATAGCAAGATTATTTTAGCGGCAGGTGAAGATAAACTCCGTTTCCCAGCAGAGAAGATGCGGATGATGGCGCATATATACTTTGTATTCCGGTACGATCTCTTTAATAAATAGAGGAAGAGAAAAGAGGTCTTCGCTTCTATGATAGCAGGATACTATGAGATCTGTTTTGTCCCGGAGGAGGACCTCCCGGCCGCCTTCGAGTGCTTTTCGCTCGTTACCCTCCACATCCATCTTGATCAGGTCTGCTTTCTGGTTCTGTAACAGCGTTACAAGCGAGACGGCAGTAAGCTCCTCGCCCTTTTCGGAAGAATCGGTCTCGTGTACTCCGCGGCCTCTGTTTCTAGGGACAAAAGCGGTCCCGTCGCGGTCGGAAATGAGCGCACGGATGCAGGAAACCGATGCTTTTCCGAAGGATCCTTGAGAAGGATCGGAAACATCGGACGGGAAATGCGAGCGGACGGTCTCGGTGAGCTTACGGAAGTTCCTTTTGTCCGGTTCGACAGCGAGGATGCTCCGGATCTGCGGGAAGATTCCCGAATAAAAAAGGACCGTATCCCCGTTATATGCACCGAGATCTATTTCCTCGGAAGGCCTCTCGCACGGGCGTAATAAAAGATAGTTGCCTGTCAATTTATAGGAAATCACGCGGTCAAAAGTATCTCTCGAAATATCGTCTTCAAGAAAGCCGCGGACAGCGGACAGTTCTTCCTGATGCGCCTCGTAGAAGGCTTTGTCAAAGAGAGAATCTCCATAAACAGGTACATCCGGGGCATAGGTCTCGCATTCTTTCGCGATACGGTCGATATTTGCGAGGACATCAGGGAGGGAAGTGCCGAAGCAGATGAGGACGATCATGTCGGGGAAGCGTTCTTTCAGCGCGTCATAGGTCTCGACAGGGAAGCCCCGAAACGAGCGGTCACGTACAAAGCCGCTGCTGGCAAATACACCGGAGACGGGAATGTTACGGAGGATCAGCTGGTCCAGGATCTTGTCCGCTCCATTTCCCGTGCCGTATAACACGACAGGTCTTCCGGCGGATGCCAGATACCCCCAAAGATCTTCTTTTCTTTCTTTTGGCTGATTCATTTGCTGCTGTCGATGATGTACTGCTTATACTCCTGGGTGATGATATTCCAGTCCAGATCGAAGCGGGCCATATGCTTCTGGAAAGCAGC
>ONFC01000131.1 GCA_900317035.1 uncultured Eubacteriales bacterium | reverse complement strand
CGCATCCGACTTTCTGTGATCTGATCATAACAAAACCCCGCCTTCGTGTTATTTCAGCAAGAATTATACTTATCCGATATTCCTAATAAGTGACATTATAGAAATAATCAGAAAATCTGTACATTCTCGCCTGGCACAGTGGCGGGGTTTTATGTATTTTTTCCGAACTTTACGCTTCTTCGTACACTTCTTTCGCCAGCCGGAATACGGCCCATGCCTTCGGCCATCCGCAGTAGAAAGCAACGTGTGTGATGATCGCTGCCATCTCCTTTTGTGTCACGCCGTGGTTTTTGGCGTTGCTGATATGGTATTTCAGCGAGCTGTCCGTGATACCCTGGGACATCAAGGATACGACGGTGATGATCGATCTGGTCTTCAGATCGATGTCCTCATTATTCCAGTTTTCTCCAAAAAGCACATCGTCATTAAAGTATGCAAATTCCGGTGCAAATTCTCCTAATGCATCTCTGCCTGCTGTCTGTACGATTTTCTCTGCCATATTCCTGCCTCCTTATTCTTTCACTTTTCAAAAGGAAGATGCATCTGCGCATATTTTTCTTCCTGGGCATTATCTGCGTGATAGTATCTCTTGGTGCCATCCAGTTTACTGATCTCTTCCATCTCTTCCGGAGTTAAGGTGAAGTCAAAGATGTCTCCGTTATCCCGGATGTGATCCGGATTTTTCGATCCCGGGATCGTGATGAACTCCATCTGCGTATGCCAGCGGAGAATGATCTGCGCGCTGCTCTTTCTATATTTATCACCGAGCTTTCTGAAGATCTCCTCGTCGATCAGACTTCTGTCGCCGTGGCCCAGCGGGTGCCAGATCCAGCGTCTTCGTGCCGTATTCCGAAAGTCTTTCACGGATCTCTTTCTGTGTGAAGTAAGGATGCACTTCCATCTGGATCACATGAGGCTTGATCTCCGATTCAGAAAGAAGTCTTTCCAGTTTCTCTCCCTGGAAATTAGAGATGCCGAGAGATCTTGCTTTTCCTTCTTTATATGCCTTCTCCCAGCATCTTGTATCCGGCCATGAAGTTTCCTGCCGGCTAATGAAAACACTATTCACTGATATCTTTATCTGTTCTCCGGTCATCGTCTCACTTCTGGATATGGTATCCGCCATCCGCATAGACGTTCGTGCCGGTCATGTAGTCCGCAAGATCTGACAGGAGGAACATCACCACATTGGAGATATCTTCCGGCTGTCCGAGTCTTCCTTCCGGGATCAGGGCTTCGGACTGTTTTCTGACCTCTTCGTTATCGAAGGATTTCTTTGTCATGCCGGTATAAGTAAAGCCCGGTGCGACAGAATTTACCTGAATATGGAAAGGTGCCAGATCCAGCGCCATCGCAGAAGTCAGGGCGACGATACCGCCCTTGGATGCCGCATAATCTGTCATGTTATTTCTGAAGATCCCCGCCCGCAGGCAGCTGATATTTACGATCTTGCCTTGCTTTTTCGGGATCATCACTTTAGAGGCATACTTCGAAACGATATACGTTCCTGTAAGGTTCACCGACAGGATCTTCTCCCAGTCCGATGTCTCGATCTCATAGAAAGGCTTGCTGTTTCCCCAGATCCCGGCGGCATTCACAAGTCCGTCGATCCTCCCGAACTTCTTCTCGACTTCACTTACTGCACAGGCGATCTCTTTATCGTCCGCGACGCTGACTTCGTAGTGCGAATAAAGAGGATCTTTCAGGTCACTTTCCTTTGCATCGAAACCGACGACATTTGCCCCGGATCGCAGAAGCTGCTCCACACAACTTCTGCCGATACCGGAAGAAGCTCCGGTCACAAGAAAAACTTTTCCGTCATAGTTCCATTCCTTCATGGTCCTGCCTCCCAAACGAGATTCATTTGTTCAATTATATAACACCGCTCTAATGAAGTAATTATATCCACAGTTGAATCATTCCTGAAAAGCCAAACAGTTTTCCAATAGATTTCCAAAGATGCCCTCCAAACAAGAAAAGTATGAGAAAAACAACCCAGAAAGGTGCTTTTCGCATGATATTTCTCAGATATTTCCAAAACAGGCACCTTTTTGAGAAAACTACTGGAAAACTTCATCGAGATTGTCCGCATTGCAGTTTTTTTCTCAATTTTTTCCAGATTCTATGTCTTATCGAGAAAAATACTGGAAAACTTCACCGGTTTATCTAAGAAAGATTTTTCTTTCCGAAAAAAGTACTTGAAAAGAATTTTTAATCATATTAGCCTCTTTATCAGGACGTCCAAATCCTATCAAACGAGGCAAGCAGTATGAACAAAGAACAGCTTCACAACTTCATAGAAACAAGCACAGGAAACGAGAGCAACATCTGCCAGATCTATGCCATAAAGGACGGGAAGACCGTCTACGAAGACAACTGGCGCGGCTTTGCGACGGAGGATGCCATGAACGTCAACTCCGTGACGAAGGGCATCATGGGACTTCTTGCCGGCATCGCCATCGATCAGGGCTACATAAAGAGCGTGGATCAGAAGGTCATGGACTTTTTCCCGGACTACGAAGTCAAGCGCGGTGAAAAGACGATCTACGATGTCACAGTCCGTCATCTTCTCACGATGACCGCACCATATAAATACAAGTCAGAGCCATGGAAAAAGGTCTGCACATCTCAGGACTGGACCTTGACCGTACTGGACTTTCTCGGCGGAAGAAAAGGCATTACAGGCGAGTTTAAGTATGCCACACTGGGGATTCAGATCCTTGCGGGGATCATCGAGCACGCCACGGGTGAAAAGTGCATTGATTTTGCGAACCGAACTCTCTTTCTTCCCCTCGGTCTCCCTGCGCGTATTTCTCACGGTGATTCATCGAAAGAAGACCAGTTCGACTTCCTCATGAACAAGAACCCGAGAAAGCATGAGTGGTACTCCGATCCTACAGGCGCCGTCACTGCTGGCTGGGGGCTCTGCGCTTCGGCAAAAGATCTGGCACGGATCGGCGAGCTTCTGGTAAATGACGGCGAGTACGACAGAAAAAGGATCATCTCGAAGGAGTATCTACAGGACATGACCGGGTCCCACCTCAAGCTCGGCGAGCGTTTCGGCAACATGAACTACGGCTACTTATGGTACACACCCTATGACGGCAAAAAGATCCATGCCGCCATCGGTGACTGCGGAAACATCATCTACGTCAGTAAAGAGAAAAACGTATCTGTCGGCATGACAGGTACATTCAAACCCCGTATCTTCGACCGGGTGGAATTCATTGAGAAGAAAGTGCTCCCGCTCTTCTGCTAAAAGAACCGGATCCTTCGTATATAACATCCCGGTATCCATACCGGGATGTTTCTTTTAGTCGCGATGCAGATTGAGAGAATCGATATACTGATGGTACTTCTCCTTTTCGCTATACATGTACTTATCTGCCCGGTCGATATACTCATCGATCGTATACTCATCACCGGGTTCGACGATCGCATATCCGATACTGGCATGAAGGATAAATGCAAGATTCAGCGCCTTAAACTCATTGCTCATGTTTTCGGAGATCCGCTTGATCAGATCCTCGATCGTTTCTGTTTCCGGGCATGGTCCGACAGCGATGAATTCGTCTCCTCCATATCTTCCGAAGAGCCACTCTTCCGGTGAATGTGTCCGGAATGCTTCCGCGGTCGCTTTGATGGCAAAATCACCGTTCAGGTGTCCATATACGTCATTGATAGTCTTCATGCGATCGATATCCGCGAACACCAGGATCGATTTCTGTCCGGCCTCTTTTCGAGAAGTTAAATACTCATACAGCACCTTCCGGCAGCCTGTACGGTTATAAATTCCTGTGAGCGCATCTGTCATATAGATCTTCTTCAGTTCATCATTATCCCGCTTTGCAAAGATATGGCGGCGCATACTGAAGAGCTGCGCGTTCATATTCATGCAGAACTTGCCGAGGCTGATATCAAAAAGAAGTTCCGGCGAATTTTTGATCGCAAAGTAACCGATGATAAAATGCATATAGTTCAGCGGAACAAAGATATAAAGATTCGACTGTCCTTCTTCATGAACATAATCCGGATAAAGATCCTTCGAATCAAAGCTTCTCATCGGCATTCTTTTCCCGTCCCGAAGCTCATACAGGACATCCATATCCGAACTGTACCCTCTGATCCTTTCCGGATACTGCTCGTCATTCAGCTCGAAAAATACCGGTTCGGTGCACAGGCAGTAATTCGGGCCGATAGTCGGCAGATCCGGGTTATCCTTCATTCCTTTTTCGACGAAATCCTCTTTACGGGTAGCCATAGACAGCGGGATCTGCATCCGGCGGAAGAAGATATCCATCATATCCTGTTTCAGCGTGGAATAGTAGGAATTCCGAACGGCATCAAAGCGGTTCTTTTTCGCCTCTTCCGATGCAGAACATCCGCAGCTTTCGGAGGAAATAAAATGCGATTCACATTCTTCCGTAAATATCTCCTGCGGATTTCTGATCTGATACTGCAGTTTTTCATATGCCAGTTCGCCAAGTGTCTCCAATCCTCTGGATACTGTCGCCAGAATCGGGAACATCTGCTGTCCGATCTTGGTCATATCAAAACCGGTCAGAAGGACATCCTCCGGAACGCTGTATCCTTTTTCAGTCAGAGCGGAATTAATGCCGAGGGCCATGTTATCATTGCCGCATACGATCGCATCCGGAAGTTCTTTTCCGGAATCGAGATATTCCTCCATCTGAAGATATGCGGTATAAAATCCGTAATCACATTGGAATTCCGCAAATAGTTTCATATCGTGTTCAGAGAGAACATCGACGAGTGCCTGGCGTCTGATCTGGTTCTCCTCATTTCCTTCGATGCCGTTAACATAAAGGATCTTCTTCGCCTGATGGTGTTCGACCAGATGGATCGCCAGTTCTCTTACACCCTGATAATTCTCAGACTTGATGCAGGACATCTTCGGGACATCAACTTCAAGAGAGATCATGGGAACGCCCTCTCTCTGGAAACGGGCACAGACTCTTTCCTGCTCATGCGGAAGATTAAAGGTATTCGTCAGCATGATCGCCCCGTCAAAATCGTTCGGATCCGGAAGATGGAAAAGGTTCAGCTGGCACTTGTTCTGCAGTTCATGATCGTTGACCGTGCAGTACGTAACAAACACAAAAATATCTACGCCATCTTCTCTGGCTTTTTTCTGCAATCCGGTAATTACATGCTCGATGAATTCGTTGCTGTATCCATTCGTAAATACCGCTATCCGATGGTTCATGTACTTATCCTCCGAACCAAATCTGTGTTTGCACGTTCTTTTTGCTCTGATTTCACCCAACCTGAAACAGATACATTATACCATGAATTGTTACCATTCTCCGTAATATAGAAGAAGAGACTGTCTCCTAAGAGACAGCCCCTTCTTACATTAAGTATTTGGGATTGGGATTAGAAATCTACTTCTGTATCGTAGTAGCAGCACTTCAGGAGCTTTTCCATCTCTTCGACGGAAGGCTGACGCGGGTTGGAGCCGGTGCATGCATCTGCGATTGCATTGACTGCGATGTCATGGAGTCTTTCGAGGAATACTTCCTCCGGTACGAAGCCCTTCTCTGCCGGGTAGCTGTCCGCACCATAGGTCCCGATTCCATGAGGAATATTGAGGTCGTCGTTCATCTTTCTGAGGTAAGCGATAAGTGCTTTTACCTTATCGTCATCGGAAGCATTTTTATCAGCGATACCCATGTAGTCCACGATCACACCGTAACGCTTCTTCGCTGTCTCATCTTTTGCATTGAAAGCGATTACCTTCGGCAGGTACATCGCGTTTGCCGCACCGTGGATGATGTGCGCGCCGTAATCTGCAAAAGCAGCGCCGGTCTTATCTTATGTGCCATGGAGTGAACGATACCGAGAAGGGCATTGGAGAATGCCATACCGGCGAGGCACTGTGCATTATGCATTCTGTCTCTTGCCGCCATGTCACCGTTATAAGAAGCAACGAGGTCCTTCATGATCATCTCGATTGCATGGATCGCAAGCGGATCTGTATAGTCGCTGTTTGCGGTGGAAACGTATGCTTCTACTGCGTGTGTCATCGCATCCATACCTGTGTGGGCAACGAGCTTCTTCGGCATGGTCTCGGCAAGTTCCGGATCTACGATAGCGACATCAGGTGTGATCTCAAAGTCAGCGATCGGATACTTGATACCCTTGGAATAATCGGTGATGATCGAGAAAGCAGTAACTTCAGTAGCTGTACCCGATGTGGAGGAAACCGCGCAGAAGTGTGCCTTCTTACGGAGTTCCGGAATACCGAATACCTTGCACATATCTTCGAAGGTGCAATCCGGATACTCATACTTGATCCACATAGCCTTCGCTGCATCGATAGGAGAACCGCCGCCGATCGCTACGATCCAGTCCGGCTCGAACTTCAGCATCGCATCTGCACCCTTCATGACTGTTTCAACAGACGGATCCGGCTCGATACCGTCAAAGATCTCGACTTCCATGCCCGCTTCTTTCAGATAGCTCTCTGCCTTATCGAGGAATCCGAAGCGCTTCATGGAACCGCCTCCGACGCAGATCATTGCCTTCTTTCCCTTGAAGTTCTTCAGTGCCTCAAGTGCGCCTTTGCCGTGATAAATATCGCGAGGTAATGTGAAACGTGCCATAATGCAGTCCTCCTTGATTTTTATTTTTCAATTAGATTATAATGCGTGTGCAGATATATGTAAAAAGTATATTTTATATGTCAGTCATACAATATTTATATGGTGCGAATTATGAACAGCAATTGGGAATACTATAAGATCTTCTATTACGTCGGAAAGCACGGAAGCTTCACGCAGGCGGCCCGCTTTCTTCACAACAACCAGCCGAATATCACCCGTGTGATCAACATGCTCGAGTCCGACCTGGGCTGCCGCCTGTTCGTCCGGTCCCAAAAAGGCGTGACACTGACGCCGGAAGGCGAAAGGCTTTTCGCGCATATTGAATCGGCATATCAGCAGATCGAAAAGGGAGAAGACGAGATCCGGTCCGACCGGCTCCTTCAAAGCGGAAGTGTCTCGATATCCATCAGTGAGATCGCGCTGCATGTTCTCATGCTTCCGATTCTCCAGAGTTTTAAAGCCAAGCATCCCGGTATCCGGATCCGCGTATATAACCATTCGACTCCTCAAGGTGTAAAAGCACTGGAACAGGGCCTTGTCGATCTTGCCGTCATTTCTTCGCCCCTGAAAGTCTCCGATTCTCTCGAAGCAACCCACGTCAAATCTTTCCAGGAGATCCTCATCGGCGGAGAGCCGTACCGTTCTCTTTCCAGAAAGAAGCATTCCCTCGAGGACATCTCTCAGTATCCGCTCATTACCCAGAGCCATGACTCGACCTCTTTCCAGTATCTTACTGATCTTTTTCTAAAAGCAGGAATTACCCTTAAGCCTTCGATCGAGGTCACCACGACCGACCAGATCCTCCCGATCGTCGAGCATGGTATGGGACTCGGATTCGTGCCAAAAGAACTGGCCTCGCCATCTATTGAGCGTAAGACGATCTTTCCGATTCCACTGACCGACAAACTGCCATCAAGAAGCATCTCGCTCCTTCAGGACAAGAGCCGTCCCTTAAGCCTGGCCGCACTCGAGCTGAAGCGCGAAACTTTAGAAGCTCAATAATCTGTCTCTTAATCGTCTGTCTGCATTGGAAATGAAATATTCAGGGATACATTGATGATGAAGTAGTACTCATCTTCCAGCTTCTTTGCCAGTTCCTCGAGTTCTTCATACGTCTTGTCATGCTTAAATTCGATCTGAAAGTCACTCGTGAACTCAATATATCCGACGATCTCGGCATCTATTTCTTGGCATATGCTTTCCATCTTTTCCCAATCATTGGGAGTACCCATCGTAAAGCTTACCAGAAGCTGGTTTTTCACATATTTGATGCCGCTCTTCTTATCAGTAACAAAATCTTCCGGCTTCGCCTCTTTATCGTACATTTGCCCTAAATCCGGATCAGTATGATCTGTGTCGCCGATGAAGTGCTTCCGTTCAGCACTGTTGGTACAGATGATCTGCACCAGGTCATTGCCCTGATGGGAAGAATACTCCAGTCTGAAAGTGCAGTCTTCGTCCACTTTGAATTCAGCATATGCACCTGCGTACGGCTTCGCTTTATCGACCGCTTTGGAATCGGCCGCCGGTCCGAAGCAGCCGGTAAGATCCTGCTCAAGCTTGGAGTAATACTCCTGCATCTCCTCCTGGGAGAGGTCAGACGGATCCAGCGAATTGTCCGTATTCTTCGCATTTGAGTTGATGAAATACACTTCATGGACATTGCCGTATTCCTCGTTCGCGACAAATATGAACTTGTTGAATTCGAGGTCGTCGGAGGACACTTTCATATAGCAGTATGATCTGTAGATTTCTTCACCCTTCGGGTCATCCACGTAGCAAATCTCCAAACCCACGGATGTGTTTACAAAGGCAGACTTGAAGTAGTCTTCGACCAGTGCTCTCGACGTGGCGACTCTTATACCCGTGATGCTCTTCATAAGCTCGCAGATTTCAGAAGTCTTGCTGTCGCCGTAATCAGGGGCTTCTGTCTGTCTCGGAGGTCCGATGTATGTGGTACCGGCAGTTGCTGTTGAAGTATCCTTGGAAGTATCTGATGTGGTATCTGTCGAAGTATCGATCACAGTCGTACCGGCGGCCGCTTCAGACGTTGTCACTTCGGAAGAAGGATCAGCTGTGGTTTCCGTCTCTTTCTTCCTGCCACAGGCGCAAATAGATAGAAGGATCGTTGCGGAAAGAATGGTTGCTAGTACTTTTCTCATATTAATCTCCTTATTCTTCTATGCAAATAAGACGACCTGCGCAATGAATATGTTGCAATATAGAATTATCGCTAACAGCACTCCGATGCCTTCAGTATAGCACATCTGCCGTGACGCACGAGCAGTATGGCGGCGCCAGTTCCTAATACTGCCGTGGTGATAATGCTTGCTTCGATACCGTACATGCCGCCGTTTAAGATGCTGCTTCCTACAGATCTCATGTCAAAGATAGAAGAGACGATCTCACCATTTCCGCTCAGGTTGAGTCCCAAGATACTGTAAAGAATATAGTTCCAGACCGAGTGCATACCGCATGCCGCCCAGATGCTCTTGAAGCGAAGAGTCAGAAGCGAGAAGATCAGCGAAACCAGGAAAAGATTGACGACTGCAATCGAAGCAATGGCGAGGTTTCCGAAGTCCATGCTCGAGAGGTGCGGGATAGTAAAAAGGACTGCACTTACGAAGATCGCAGAAGGGACGGAGGTTTTTTTCTGAAGGAGCTGCTGAACGATACCTCTGCAGAGGATCTCTTCCAGCGCGCCCTGAAGAACAAAGCAGATAAACATGACTGCCACCATCCTATAGTCGATGTTACCGAATACGCCGTTATACTCGATCGCTCCCGTGAGAGTGATGGCCGCCACGGAGATCAAAAGAAGGACCATGCCCGCCAATACTCCGGCAAAATAACTCGCCGCCGGCTTTACAAATCCGAGTTCTTTCAGACCCTTCTTCTGAAACAGTTTCCAGAAAAGCGCTATGATACCGATCATGATGCCGTAGCCAAAGTAAGTAATCAGAGTGATCGTGTTATTGCTGAACATTTCACCTTTCAGCGGGTTCTTCCCGCAGGCGAAGTGAAGTGCGATCACAAGGCCTTCACCGATCAGTTCCGCCCCGAATTTAAATGCCCAGAAGATCAGGATGACCTTGATGATATAAAGGATCTTCGGCATGTCGGTACGGTTGTTAAACGGGCTGATGTTCTTTATAAGTTCTTTTATTCTTCGCATGGTAAAACTCCTTTTTAGGCGCAGTAATAGAAGGTCCGGTCACAAAGCGGACTTACGCACAGTTCAGATTTAAGTATTTATATGGAAATTATCCGGGGAATCCGTTTACGAGGAAATAGATGATCATCGAGATCAGATCTATGGCAAGTAAAGCTCCGGCTCCGATCAGGAACCACTTCAGCGCGGTCTTCATGCGCTTGCCGTTCTTTTCGGTAAGTACTTTCTGGTCGATCACATCGGCCATGGTCTTATGCTCATCTGTCTTGACCGGTTCGATCCCTTTAAGAAGATAATCTGTAGTTACTTCGAAAATATCACTCATGATCACGACCTTTTCAAGATCGGGAGTCGCCTGTTCACTTTCCCACTTCGAAACGGCCTGACGGGATACGCCGATTCTGTCCGCCAGTTCTTCCTGAGACATACCTTTTGACTTTCTAAGGCTCTGGATCCTATCTGCAATTGTCATTTCTTTCACCTCCAAGGTTTTGTTGTCTCAAGACTAGCAAAATCCCTCTTAACAAAACCACCAGCTGTAGCTTGAACTTTGTCAACCTACGGTTGCAACGCTGTATTTTCAAGCATTTTGCGATTCTTTTGAATTCTGTCCTTCCATGCTCTTCACTGTTGTTTCATGTAGCGTAAAAGTGCTTTTTCATAAGACGGATCTTTAGAACGCATATAAACGATCGCCTTTTTCCCGGGTCCCTTTATGGCAATTCCCTTAAGCACTTTATGGCGGATCGCATAGATCTTCGCACCCTTTTCAAGAAGTTCCCGGAACTCCGCCTGCCTCTCCGGAATTAGCTTTTTCATCTTCTCCCGGTACTTCTCGCGCTGCCTGCTATCAAGGCCGTTGCCATACCCGTTTTCACGTTGAGTATGCTCGCGGATAATGCCATCAGCGACTTCAGGGCTCCATGTAAACGGCAGGATCTCGGTTTCAAATGGATATAGATTATCGATCAGATTCGAATCCGGATCATATGTCGCATGGCTGATACCGAAATATAGACCCGTAAAAGCTCTCTCAGGAACATCCTCCGGTACCGGTCCTTTCCCGATGATCCGGAAATTTCTTTTCTTAAAATAGAACATGCTGCTGGCCGTAGAAAAGCAGCTGCATCCATTGAAACTTATCTCTTTCAGCTGATGAATGTCGATTTCTTCCGGCGAGCCATATACACCATCAAATATGCGGAAGACAGCCCACTTGTCACAGACCTCCGGAACGATCGAAGATCTGTAAGAGATATCTGTCCGGATCTTCTGCACCACCACATATTTATCGTCATAGGAAAGGTATTCTTCCTCTGTCAGCTTCTTTGATGTTTCATCCGAAGTGACATATTTCTTCCCCTTCGTCTGCAGCTGGAAAGCCACATATTCCCCATCCTCGAAAATATCCTCCATATGAAGGTCGAGCTTTATCTTTTTCGGGGCGCATTGCACAGAGGTGATCGTTTCTTTAAACTTCTCCAGCACCTTCCTGCGCTTCTTTTCCTCTGAGGGGCCGGCAGCGGTCCATTCCGCCATGCCAAAATCACTGTCCACCATCTCTACGGCACGATCCCGGATCTCGTCGGTAAGTATCCCTTTCTTCCACATGAATTCCGCAAGGGAATACATATAGGCACACCACTCATCTTCGTCACTTTCATCAAACATAGTCCGGACATACTGATCGATCTTCAGAAGCGCCGCCGGCACATCGTAATAGAAGAATGCTGCCTTATATTCATCCAGCAGATCCTGCGCCGTATCATTTGCGCCGTATCATTTCCGTTTATACTTGCGTTCCATGTACCCATGTTTATCATCTCCCATTGAAACAATACCTCATTTAACACATATGCGCAATTTTACTGAACACATTTGTTCCGGTTATTCTCCCAGTGCTTTTATATCATCTGCGCATTTGGCGGCCATTATTCCGTCATATTTTTCTTTTACCAAGTATTTGAGATCATCACTTAATTCATTATAGTCTCCGGTCAGTTTATCCTGCACAAACCGCACCGAGTCCTCTTCGCTTAATCCCATGACTTTACTTGGCAAGGAATAAAGCGTCTTAACAACATCAAAATGAGATAATCCGTCAGCATCGACAAGGATCTGCTCTTCCTCAGTACTCCGGTATTGCAGTCTTCTTTTGCAGTTGAATCTATCAAATCAACGTTTATTCCAATGTTATACGGATGATATATTTCAGATCCCTGAAATCCCCAATTATTTGACCGCCGTTATTCAGCATGATTTTTACGGTAGGCTCATTGCTTTTCATCGGAAACAGCTTTATTTCCTTATATCCGATCTCTTTGCATTTTTTCAATAATTCTTTGAATAAAATACTTCCGTATCCTTTCCCTCTGTATTCTTTTGCGATACCGTACCCCAGGTTTCCTGCACCGACGACCGTTTCCAGATACTCGGATGACGAATGCCTGACTCTGCCGTAACCGACGGGAATATCGTCGATATATAAAATATAAGTGGTAAACGGAATCCAACCTTCCGGCAGATCTTTGCCTTTGGAATTATTATCCGTTATTCGCAGCCACTCTTTATACTCGTCATAAGACAGGTTGTATGCCGGGTTCGTAAAACCGTTTTCCACAGCAGAAATTCCCTGCAGCATATCATATTCCGGTTTTCCCATATCCACCGATAATTGTTTTAACGCTATATTTTGCATAGTCGTCTTTCCTGTTGATATAACTTACCATCACACCGAATATCCCAAGTTTTACCATCACACCGAATATCCCAAGTTGATATCAAATGGTGCGATCAGCAATTTTTGTAACTCTTTATTGTAATTGTCGAAAAAGATTTTTATGGCCTTGCCATAGTTTTCTTTAGTGTCAAATTCCCAGTATGAAAAATACTTAACACACTTTACTATCTTGGTCAACTCCCTCGGAGGCTCGCCAAGTTCGATTCCATCTATTGTGAAAAATCTCTTGAAATACTTAAGTGATATGCAACCATCACATTTAAGCTGTTTTGTGGTCATTTCCTCAATCTTAGTTTCAAATTGCTCGAGCTTATCAGGTTTTACCTGAAAGAGTTTCATCTCGATAAAGGTCTTATCCATTACGTGTCCCTCACTGTACTTGGTCAATTATGCTGCTGAGATAACGCTCTATCGTTCATCCCAACAAACTTGAATCTGTCTATCTCTTTGTCTGCTTGTTGATCTGCACCGTCGATACAATTGCATAAATGATAACACCAACTATCAGGGG
>ONFC01000088.1 GCA_900317035.1 uncultured Eubacteriales bacterium | reverse complement strand
GACAGCTCGGTGTATTTCTCTACCGATGCAAAAGCGGAACTCCTCAGAAATGCCGAAGAGAAAGGATCTTTCTTAACCGAGGAACAGAAGAAGGGAGATATTCTTTCTTCGATCTTCATCAATGTGGATGGATCTCATACCACCGAGCAGGTCATCGACTCCGCGCATAAGACGATCGGCGATATCTTCGATGTCGTCTATCCGAAGAAGCTTCATGAGTCTTTGTCCGGAAGTCTTGGGAAAATCACCGGTGTGGTGAACGTGATCTCGCTGTCTCTCGGGATCCTTCTGGTCGCGATCCTTCTGATCATCAACAGCATCATCATGAAGGGAAGAAAATCGGAGATCGCACTTCTTCGCGTGCTCGGGCACAAAAAGAAAGACCTCATCAGAAAACTTCTTTCCGAGATGGGGCTGATCAGCCTCGCAGGCGCGCTGGGCGGAAGCCTCCTTGGCGCCTTGATCGTGATCCCGTTCGGGCGATATATCGGGAAGTCCCTGGATATGCCGTATCTCGGCCCGGGGATCGCATCCGTTCTTGTTCAGATCCTGCTGATCGTAGGTATCGTGATCCTGATCGTATTCCTGGCCTCGGTGTTCTTTATCATACACACGACAAATACTGAGCCGTATCTGGCACTTCGGAAGGAGGAGTGAGGAGATGCTTACCGCAGAAGGTATAAGTAAGAGTTACAAATCAAACAGAAGAAAGATCCTGGATTCCCTGGAGATCTCTATCGATGAAGGAGAGTTCATCGCTGTGATGGGCGAATCCGGCTCCGGCAAAAGCACTCTCCTTGCAGTCTTAGCGGGGATCCTCGACCCGGATCTGGGACAAGTGCTTTTCGAGGGGAAAGATCTGTATAAACTTTCGGACGAGGAACTGTCCGATATCCATAAAAGAAGGATCGGATATGTGCCGCAGAGTAATTTCTTTCTTAAAAACTATACGATCCTCGAGAATATCGTGGAGCCGTTTCTGGCTGGTTCGTCCGAAGAGAGAATAGCATACGAAGAGAAGGCGATGCGGCATCTTGAGAATCTCGGGATCGGTGATCTTGCCGACAGATTTCCCCATGAACTGTCGGGCGGTGAACTAAAGCGCGCAGCCATCGCCAGGGCGCTTCTTACGGAGCCTGTCCTTCTGATCGCGGATGAACCGACCACCGGACTTGATAGCGGAACGGGAAGGATCATCCTCGAATATCTCTCGGAATACGTGTATTCCGGGCACGCCGTCCTGGTCGCGACACACGATGATCACGTGAAAGAATATGCAGGACAAGTTTTTGATATTCAAAAACCGGCGGCAGGGTTATAACTCAAACTTATCACAGACGATAATTATTTGCGATTTTTCAAAGCTTCCGGGTAGTGTTACTATTATCTCAGCTCAAGAAAAACAGCAAAAAACCGACACGAAGGAGGTCAGTAAACATGAAGAATATGATGGATCGAAAACTCACGCAGATGTGTTGCATGTGTTGTATGTGTTCGACATGTTTCAACGGGAAATAGCCCGGGACACCTTTTGTAGAAAACAACGGTTTTAGAATGCGGTTGTTACCAAAAGGGTAGCAGCTGATTTTTTATCTTTAGGAGGAAATTTAAAATGAGTGAGATTAAGCAAAGTGCACTGGAACTGATCGGAAATACGCCGCTTCTTCAGCTGAATGCGTATTCGAAAAAAAGAGAAATCACACAGGCAACTGTCCTGGCAAAACTTGAGTACCTGAATCCGGCCGGATCTGTAAAAGACAGAATCGCTCTGGCAATGATCGAGGACGCAGAGAATAAGGGTCTTCTGAAGCCCGGAGCTACGATCATCGAGCCTACATCCGGTAACACAGGTATCGGCCTTGCTGCAGTAGCTACAGCAAAGGGATATAAAGCAATTCTGACACTCCCGGATACGATGAGTGTCGAGAGAAGAAATCTTCTTAAGGCGTACGGCGCAGAGCTCGTTCTGACAGAGGGCGCCAAGGGCATGAAGGGTGCCATCGCCAAGGCGGAAGAACTGAACAAGGAGATCGAAGGATCGATCATCCTCGGCCAGTTCGTGAACCCCGCAAACCCGAAGGTACATAAGGAAACAACAGGTCCGGAGATCTGGAAGCAGACCGACGGAAAAGTAGATATTTTCGTAGCAGGCGTAGGTACAGGCGGAACCATCACAGGTGTTGGTGAGTACCTGAAGTCCCAGAACCCGAACGTCAAGGTCGTCGCTGTAGAGCCGGCCACCAGCGCAGTGCTCTCCACAGGTAAGCCGGGTGCACATAAGATCCAGGGTATCGGCGCAGGTTTCGTACCGGAAGTCCTGAATACGAAGGTGTATGATGAGGTCATCGCAATCGAAAATGAAGATGCTTTTGCAGAAGGAAAAGCATTCGCCACATCAGAAGGTATTCTGGTAGGTATTTCTTCGGGTGCTGCTCTGAAGGCAGCTGAGATCCTCGCCAAGAGACCGGAAAATAAGGGTAAAGTGATCGTTGCACTTCTGCCTGACTCCGGTGACCGTTACCTCTCCACTCCGCTGTTCAAAGACTGAACAGCCTAGGAGTGCAGATGAGTAACACATACGAGGATCTGCAGAACTCCCATCCATGCTTCGGCGGCCATAAGAATAATGCAGGAAGGATCCATCTTCCTGTCAGTCCGGGATGCAATATCGCATGCCGCTTCTGTGACCGCGCCATCAACGACGTCGAAGAACGGCCGGGAGTGACATCGAAGGTGTTAAAACCTGCAGAATGCGAAGAGATCCTGAAGAAAGCACTGGAGATCTGCCCCGACATCAAAGTGGCCGGGATCGCAGGTCCGGGAGACACCCTGGCGACCGATAACGCGCTGGAGACTTTCAAGATCATAAAAGAAAAGTTTCCGAAACTGATCAAGTGCATGAGCACGAACGGACTGCTTCTTAGTGAAAGAGCACAGGACGTGATCGATATCGGGATCGATTCCCTGACAGTGACCGTAAATGCGGTCGATCCGGAAATAGAGAATAAGCTTAATGCTTACATCATCTATCACGGAAGGAGAATCGAAGGCGTTGAAGGAGCGAAGATCCTGATCGAAAACCAGCTGGCGGGCATCCGAAAAGTAGCCGCAGCGGGGATCACGGTCAAAGTCAATACGGTGCTTGTCCCGGAGATCAACGGAGACCATATCGAACAGATCGCAAAGACGGTAAAAGAAGCCGGCGCGAAGATCTACAATATCATCCCTTTGATCCCGCAGCATGAACTGAAGGATGTAAAAGCACCGACCTGCCCGCAGATCGATGAAGCAAGAAGAAAAGCCGAAAAGTATATCGATGTCTTCCGTCACTGCCAGCACTGTAGAGCAGATGCAGTCGGTGTCCCGGGAAAGTCGGAGTTCGGCGATCAGATCTATCAGAGAAGACTCGGCGTAAAGGAGACTTTCTCACATGGCTGATAAAAACTACCGGATCGCGGTGGCCAGCTCGGACGGGATCGTAGTGAATAACCATTTCGGAAGAGCGCGTGCTTTCTATATCTATGAAGTGAATGAAGATTCATTTGAACTTTCGGATATCCGTCATCTACCTCCTGTATGCGACAGAGGTGAACACGATGAAGAAAGACTTCTGGATAACGTAAACAGTCTTTCCGACTGCACACATCTTCTGGCGAGTAAAGTCGGGGATGGTGCGAGGAGAGTTCTGGAAAGCAAAGGGATCACCTGTTATGAGATCCCGGGAGTCATCCCGGACTCGATCGATAAACTCGTGAAATACGAACAAGTTAACGAATTATTTAATTGAAAGAAGGATAAAGAAACATGGGTGAATTAAGACAGATTGCAATCTACGGCAAGGGTGGTATCGGTAAGTCCACCACGACACAGAATCTTACCGCAGGACTTGTCGAGCACGGTAAGAAAGTCATGGTAGTCGGGTGTGACCCGAAGGCTGACTCCACAAGACTTCTTCTCGGAGGTCTTGCTCAGAAGACAGTTCTGGATACGATCCGTGAGGAAGGTGAGGATATCTCCCTCGACCGTATCATGAAGGAAGGCTACGGCGGAACCAAGTGCGTAGAGTCCGGCGGACCGGAACCGGGCGTTGGTTGTGCCGGAAGAGGCATCATCACTTCCATCAACATGCTGGAAAACTTGGGTGCCTATACCGACGATCTGGATTATGTTTTCTACGACGTTTTAGGTGACGTTGTCTGCGGCGGTTTCGCAATGCCGATCCGTGAAGGTAAAGCAAAAGAGATCTACATCGTAGCAAGTGGTGAGATGATGGCTCTCTATGCTGCGAACAACATCTCCAAAGGTATTCAGAGATATGCAAGAACAGGTGGCGTAAGACTCGGCGGCATCATCTGCAACTCCAGAAACGTTGACCGTGAACTCGACCTTCTCCGTGCTTTCTCCAAGGAACTCGGCACCAAGCTTCTCTACTTCGTTCCGAGAGACAACATCGTACAGCACGCAGAGATCAATAAGAAGACAGTTATCGAATACCGTCCTGATTCCAATCAGGCACAGGAATACAGAAACCTGGCACAGGCAGTGATCGAGAATCAGGACTTCGTTATCCCGACACCGATGACACAGGAAAGACTCGAAGAGATCCTCATGGAATACGGCATGATGGAACTCGCAGACGACTACAAGATCTAATCAAGAAAATCAATACCCGATCGGGGAATATAGGAGGAACTAAAAATGGGAAAGATTTACAATTCAATCACAGAACTGGTCGGACATACCCCGATCGTAGAATTCAAAAGACTCGAAGAAAAGCTCGGCCTGAAGGGCCGTATCGCCGGAAAACTTGAGTACTTCAATCCGGCAGGATCCCACAAGGACAGAATGGCGATCGAGATCATCGAGGCCGCAGAGAAACGTGGCGAGATCAGCCCGGATAAGACGACCCTTGTCGAGTTCACATCCGGTAACACCGGTGTTGCAATGGCTGCTTTTGCCGCAGCAAAGGGCTATAAGTTTAAGATCGGTCTTCAGAACGGTGTATCCGTAGAAAGACTGAAGCTCCTGCAGGCTTACCAGGCAGAGATCGCAGATGTTCCGCAGGAACTGATCGCAGGTGTTTTTGAAAAGGGTATCGCTGCTTTTGCCGATGTCATCGACTACATGGAAAAGGGCGTGGAGCATCCTTTCTCTACACGTCAGCTGGATAACCCGGATAACATCAATGCACACTACAAGCACACGGGTCCGGAGATCTGGGAAGATACCGACGGAAAAGTAGATATCTTTGTCGGCGGTGTCGGCACAGGCGGATCTACACACGGCGTAAGTAAGTTCCTCAAGGAAAAGAACCCGAACGTGAAAGTAGTTATCACCCAGCCGCAGCCGGAAGACGTTGTCAACTCGAAGGTGAAAGGTGCCGAGGACGGCGGTTTCCACGGTATCCATCAGGTACATAATGACGATGGCCTGACACCGATGGCTCCGACAAACTTTAACGGAGATCTGGCTGATGAATATAACTTCATCTCTTATGCCGAGACACTGCGTGCTATTCATCTTCTTGCTAAGTACGAAGGTATCTTCGTCGGTGCTTCTGCAGGTGCTTCCCTGGCGGTTGCCATCAAGCTTGCGCAGAAAGAAGAGAATAAAGGAAAGCTGATCGTTCCGCTTCTGCCGGATAACGGTGAGCGTTACCTCTCCGAGGATCTTCAGAATATCCGTCCGGAACTGGAAGAAAATCTTGCTTTCTAAGAAAAGGAAAATAAACACATGGCTATTAATCTTTCTAATTCGAATGTCGCCACCAGAGAAAACCGTATCGGTTCCATCACAGGTTATGTAGGAACTCTTAAAGATCTGGCGACCCAGAGTGAATGCGGAACCCTGAAAGGCTGTTCCCGCTGCTTCTCGCAGTCCAGTACATGTCTTTCCTCCTGCGCACTCGGACAGCTCTGCGGTATCCGTGATGTGGCCCTGATCCACCATGGCCCGGCAGGATGCTCCGTAGCTGCAGCCGGTGCTTACTACATGGCGAAAGTTATGTCCAAAAAGCGCGGCGTTACCAGTGATACGATCTATGTCGGAACCGACATGAACGAGAATGACACGATCTTCGGATCCACGAATGCACTTAGAAACGTCATCCTCGAGGTCAATAAGAGATATTCCCCGAAGGCGATCTTCGTATCTTCTTCCTGTGCAACAGGTATCATCGGTGAGGATATCGACAGCATTGTCGATGAGGTAAGAGATGAAGTGGGAGTTCCGATCGTGGCCGTTCACTGCGAAGGCTTTAAGTCCCGTATCTGGGCGACCGGTTTCGATATTTCCGACCACGCGGTACTTCAGTCTATCGTTCAGCCGCCGAGAGAAGGCGTGAAGACGAATAAGATCAACTTCAAGAACTTCTTCGAGAGCGCCCGTCCGGAGATCATCGAGATGTTCAAAAACTTCGATCTCGATCCGGTATTCCTGTACTGCAATTCCACGGTAGAAGAACTGTCCCACATTTCCGAAAGCCTGGCGACGACCTGCATCTGCGGCACTCTCGGTAACTACCTCGGAAATGCTCTGGAAGAAAAGTACGGCGTTCCTTACGTCAGATCCATTAACCAGTGCGGTATCGTCGGTTTTGAGACGTGGCTCCGTGAGATCGGTAAAGTAACGGGAAGATCCGAGCCGATCGAAAAGTATATCGAAGAGCAGCGTGCGATCTATCTGCCGCAGATCGAAGAAATTAAGAAGCAGCTTGAAGGAAAGACCGCCGTTCTCGGTATGGGCCCGGGCTACACATTCGAAGTTTCCCGTGTCCTCAATGAGCTCGGCATCAAGGTCGTCTGGGCGCTCGCTTGGCATTACGATAAGAAGTATGAAAACGGCGATGTACCGCCGTCCATGAAGTACCTTCTGGATAATGATATCGACTTTGAAGCAAGTGTTGCCGACCAGCAGAACTTCGAGGTCATGAACATCCTGCATAAGTACAAGCCGGATATGTATCTTTCCCGTCACCCGGGTTCCACCGTATGGGCGATCAAGAACGGTACACCTGCGATCTATGTTGCCGATGAGTATATGATCTTCGGTTACAAGCACACACTGGAATTTGCCAAGACCGTCCTCGATGCGATCAATAACAGAAGCTTCGAAGAGAACCTGGCAAAGCGCACCAAGCTTCCATATACAGACTGGTGGTACCAGCAGAATGTTGATAAGTTCCTGGAGGAAACGAAATAATGGCGAAGTTATTAGATAAGCAAAGATATAAATGCGCACTGGGTGCGATGCAGACCGTTCAGGCGATCGACCGTGCTCTCCCGATCCTTCACAGTGGTCCCGGCTGCGCGCAGAAACTTTCGGAATCCACAGGAAGCTCCGGATACTTTTCCCCGAACATTTTCCCGTGCACCAGTATCAACGAAAAAGACGTTGTTTTCGGTGGCGTAAAGAAGCTGGATTCCACGATCGGTAATGCACTGAAGGTCATCGACGCAGATCTCTATGTCGTACTTACGGGATGCATCCCGGAGATCGTCGGTGATGATTCCGGTGAAGTCGTTTCCAGATACGAAGACGCGGAAAAGCCCGTCGTCTATGCACCGACCGCAGGCTTTAAGGGCAACAACTATAAGGGCCACGAGCAGGTAGTCGATGCGATCGTTGACCAGTACCTGAAGAAGTCCGATAAGAAGCAGAAGGGCCTGATCAATATCTGGGCAGATGTCCCGTATCAGGATCTTTTCTGGCTCGGAAATCTCCGTCAGCTCGAAAAGCTTATCGCGGAGCTGGGCCTTACTCCGAATACGATCTTCGGCTATAAGCGCGGTATCGAGAACATCAACAAGATCCCGGAAGCAGAGTTCAATCTTCTCGTATCTCCGTGGGTAGGCTTAAATAACGTTAAGAAGATGGAAAAAAAGTTCGGCACCCCGTATCTTCACTATCCGAATCTTCCGATCGGCGCGACGGAAACCAGTAAGTTCCTGCGTGAAGTTGGTAAGTTTGCAGGTGTTCCGGAGGAGAAGGTAGAGGCCGTCATCAAGGAACATGAGGATTACTATTACTACCTCATCAGCCGCTATGCGGATCTGTTCCTCGAGAACCGTGTCATCAACAAGCAGTTCACAGTCGTTGCGGATGCACAGTATTCTCTCGCCGTTACGAAGTTCCTGGTAAATGACCTCGGACTGATCCCGGCAAAGCAGTTCGTTGTCGATGATACACCGAAGAACCATCGTGACCGTATCACGGAAGAATTCAAAAAACTCAACTTCGGTATCGAGGCGGAAGTTTCTTTTGAGACCGGCCTGGAATCAGAGCTGCTGACATACGGCGAAGAGACACTGCGCCTGTACCGCAGGATGGTGGATGACTGCAAGGCAGCAGACATCAACCTGATCGTCAGAGTCTTTGACAATAAGGCAAAGCGCAGAGGTTTTATGTCCGCACAAGCCCTGGAGGCGCACATACGGCGATCGTATGCGACGCCCTGTTGATAAGGGTTATGATCTGCGGGCAGCAGATAAGGAGTAAGAATGAACAGTTTTACATATTGTGTGCCGACCAAGGTTTATTTCGGCAAAGGCCAGCTCGAGCATCTCAGTGAAGAGCTGGCAGCATACGGCCGCCGCATCCTGTTTGTGTATGGCGGCGGTTCCATCATAAAAAACGGTCTGTATGAGAAAGTCACAGCGGCAGCGGAAAAGGCCGGCTGCACGCTCACCGAGCTGTCCGGCGTCAAACCGAATCCGCGCATTGATCTGGTCCGGGAA
>ONFC01000065.1 GCA_900317035.1 uncultured Eubacteriales bacterium | reverse complement strand
TCCGGACGACGCTGTGTCGAAAGGCTCAGAGAAGAACTCAGAGAAGCCAGCACGATCGAAGAGTGTGTTAGTGCTTTTGAAAAAGAATGCATGGATCAGCTCGATCCGGATGAGATGATCATGTTCGAGTGCGGGAACTATCCGTGGAACAAGGGACAATTTTCGTTTTCTTTGACCCGCCAGTATCCGGATGGAGTAGATGACGAGTTCTTCCAGGTAAAGCTGGATATTCTTTTCGAAGCGGACGAAACGAATGAAAAGCTCTTCGAATCCGCGTGGAATGAGCGCCTGAAGGAAAATATCTTCGACTATATCCGCCGCTCGAAGTCGTACCACTATGCGCAGGAGAATAAATTCAGCAAGATCCGGATCTATATGTCACAGACCTAATCAGATATCAGCAAAAAAACGAAAATGGGTTATCTCAAGAAAATATCGGGATAACCCATTTTTTTATTCCGCAGGTATTGACATCAGAAACAAGTCGTATTATTGTACTAATCAAGTAGTACAGTTCAGGAAGCGAAAGATCTGCTCTTTCCTGAACAGATTTTTCCTGAACAGATCTTTCCGGGAGGAGAGGTAAGAACATGCCGTGGGCTTTTAAAGAAAACAGGCCGATTTTCCAGCAGATTTGCGACATGATCGTGATCCGTATCTTAAACGGAACATACCCAATGGGATCCAAGCTTCCTTCTGTCCGCGAAATGGCCGAAGAGGCGGGAGTGAATCCGAACACTATGCAGAGAGCGATGTCTCATCTGGAAGAGAAAGGACTTGCCATCACGAACCGTACCAGCGGCCGTACCGTTACCACGGACGAAGAACTACTAAAGAGAACCAAGCGGGAATATGCTGTGGCTGCAGCAGAGGATTTTCTTCAGGAGATGAAGAAACTCGGAATGTCACAGGAAGAAGCAGTTTCCTTGATTCAAGATATCGGAGGTGAAAAGAAATGAGTGATCTGCTAAGTATAAGCAACCTGACTCGTACATATGGAAATAAGAAGGTCTTAGACGGGCTCGATCTTAAGATCGGAACCGGAAAGATCGTCGGACTGCTCGCACCGAACGGAGAAGGAAAGACAACATTATTCCGCCTAATGGCAGGCCTTCTGACGAAGAATGATGGAGAGATCCTGATCGATGGACAGGAACCGTCCGAAATCACGAACAGTTATGTAAGTTTTCTTCCGGACCACTATGTTCTCGGGGGCTTCCACTCGATCCGGGGTGCCATGAAGCATATGAAGAAGTACTTCTCGGATTTTGATGAGGCAAAAGCACTTTCCCTCATGAAGCGTCTGAAGTTTGCACCGAACCAGCGTCTGGCGTCGCTTTCGAAAGGACAGAAGGAGCAGGTCCAGCTGATCCTTTTCCTCAGCAGGAAAGCAAAGCTCTTCCTGCTCGATGAGCCTCTGGCTGCGGTCGATCCGGCTACGAGAGATTTCATCGTGCAGACGATCTTAAGTTCTTTTGGCGAAGATAACACGGTCATCATCAGCACGCACGTGGTGCTGGATATCGAGCTGATCCTCGATGAAATCGTCATGCTGAAGAACGGAAAAGTACATCTTCAGGGAGAAGCGGATGAACTCCGCTCAAAGTACGGGATGACCATCAATGACATCTTCAAGGAGGAATTCCGTTTCGTGGAAGGAGGAAGTGAAAATGAGTGATATGGCAGCTGAATATAAAGCACCGAATAATCTGAAAACGGGTCTTTTAGCTTTTGGCGATGAGATCAAAAAACTCATTGTCATCGGTATTATCGTTCCGCTTCTGATGATGCTTCCGTCGATCTATATGCAGACCCGGTGGGTCAAATACGATAAGATCATTGATAAACAGGTGACTGAAGAATATACTTCAGATCCTTTCAGTGATTTAACAGAAGAAGAGATGGATTTCATTAATGAAATGGAAAATGGCTCGATTCTGTATGAACTGAAAATAGGCGTAAGCTTCGCGGCTTTTATACTTTGGGGAGCCCTGATCGTTGTTACTGTCGGGAATCTTATCAAGAGTTTCTTCGGCGAACAGGCAGAGATGACGCTTGGCGTTCCATGCAAAAAAACGATACTCTTTGCCGGGAAGATCGTCTCTACTATGATCGTTATGGGAATCGCTTTTTTCCTGTTCGAGATCCAGACGAATTTAATGGACTACGGTATCAAATTCAGAGATGGCGGCTTCTACAAGATTATAGACTCCTACGGGAAGGACGGGGAATCATTGATAAAACTGATCCGATCCTATGAACCGGTCGAGTTCGGTGGATTCGTCTTCCCCTTTATGATGGTGATGGTGATCTGGCTGGGTCTGGCATTCCTGATGGCCCTGATCGGAAAGCTTCAGAAACACTATAGTTCCGCTCTCGTTGCCGTCATTATCGTCATAGCAACGATACTGGTCCTTTTCGTGTCCGTCGCTACTCTCTATTATGGAGATACGTATAACAGCCTGCTGCTTATGTTAGTTGCACCGGTCCTTCTGTTTGTGGCTGATCTTCTGATGGTTAGCAATTACGACAGAGTGTCCTCGTAAACAAAAGCGGCAAAGGATCTCTTCGTTTAGTTCCGGATGAGATATGCGCGGCAGGGGGCGCCGTCGCAGCCGCCTAGATTGAGGGGCGCGGCACTTAGGAAGTATTTTCCTTCTTTTACATCTTTCAGAACGATGCCCTCAAGGAGCGTGATCTCTTTTCCGAGAAGAGTCAGATGGACATCTTTCGGTGCCATGAGAGGCCCGACGGTCTGACTTTCATTACCAAGTAAAAGTATGCCGGATCCGGCAAAAACCTCCGCTGCAGGAAGTGTCACGGTAGCGTCTCCTCCGATGAGGATACGCTCCGAAGCTCCTGCGGCGGCTGCTTTTTGCATAATATTTTCTGCGTCTTCTTTCGTTACATCTCCATCGTGGCGGGCGACATAGCAGTCTCCGACATAGGGGACAAGTCCCATCTGATCGATCGTTTTGCCGTCGCCGAAAAAGTGGAACGGCGCATCGACGTGGGTGCCGTTATGGGCGCACATGTCAAAGCGGGTGAGGTTACACATATCTCCGTTATCCGTGCTCTGTACCCGCTGCATCTCCGGCTGCGGGTCGCCGGGATATACATTACAAGTGAAAAGCTCCTGCGTGATGTCGATGATCTCCATGAACATGCCCTCCCGATCCGATCTTAATGGTATGATTATATCATTAGGAAACTATCTTAAGAGATGGCTGTTCTTCCTCATAAGAAATTGCATATTTGCACTTGCACATTTCAAAAAATAGTTTAAAATAGAAAGGTGACTCTTTTGGAGGGTCATGCGGAAATCAGGGCCGCAGGGAGGTAGGATCGCTCTATGAACGAGAATATAACGAAGAGAAATGAACTTCTTGCTCAGAAGGTCATCCAGGGTCTAAAGTCCCGTAATATGACCGGATACTATGCGAAGAATAAGGAAAAGGCACTGGCGATCGCGCTGGATCTCATTCCGGAAGGAGCCTCCGTTACGATGGGCGGATGCATGAGTGCCAGGGAGATCGGACTGATCGATGCGATCAGCGAAGGCGATTATAATTTTATCGATAGAGATAATTACGCGGACAAACGCGCGGCGATGCTGATGGCATATGACGCAGATGTTTTCTTAAGCTCCGCGAATGCGATGACCGACGACGGCATCCTCGTGAATATCGACGGAAACGCGAACAGGGTTTCCGCGATCGCACAGGGTCCGAAGAAGGTCATTTTTATTGTCGGTATGAATAAGATCTGCGATGATATCGACGGCGCGATGAAGCGTGCCAGAAATGTGGCGGCGCCGATCAATGCACAGAGATTCGGTCTGGATACGCCCTGCACGAAGACAGGCGCCTGCATGAACTGCAAATCTCCGGACACGATCTGCTGCCAGTTCCTCATCACGAGGTACTCACGGCATAAAGACAGGATCCACGTGATCCTGGTCAATGACGATCTGGGATTCTGATGGGAAAATCCCGGTGATTAATACTAAAGAAACAGGAAAAAAGAGAAATGACTTCAGAGAAATTAAAAGCAGCCTTGGAGGGCCCGGAGAAGAAGAAAAATAAGACGGTAACTTCCAGTGAGGATACCGTTCTATCCATCGTCTGCAAAAATGTATTCACCTATTTTAACCTGGTATTTGCGATCATCGCGGTGCTTCTGATCATCGCCAGATCCTACCGGAGCCTGACGTTCCTGCCGATCATTATCGCGAACACCGGCATCGGTATTTTCCAGCAGCTCCGATCGAAAAAAGTACTGGATAACCTGAATGTTCTTGCGCAGGCTTCCTACGAGGTCGATCGTGACGGCGAGACGGTCACAGTGCCGATGGATCAGCTTACGGAAGGGGACATCATCCACCTGTCCGGCGGCCAGCAGATCCCGGCGGATGGTGAGATCGTCGATGGTACTCTGAATGTGAATGAATCTCTTCTGACCGGTGAAGCCGATGAGATCGAAAAGACCGAAGGTGCCAAGCTCATGTCCGGTTCTTTTGTCGTATCGGGAAAAGCAACCGCCCGTCTTACTGCGGTAGGCAGTGACTGTTATGCTGCCCAGCTTACGACCAAGGCCCGTGAGATCAAGAATAAGAAATCCGAGATGGTAAACAATATCGAGCTGATCATCAAGGTTGCCGGTATCATGATCATCCCGCTCGGCGTGGCGCTCTTCGTCGAGGCGATCTCCTTAAATGGAAAGACGATCAGTGAAGCGATCGTTTCGATGGTCGGTGCGATCATCGGTATGATCCCGGAAGGCCTTTATCTCCTTCTGACCGTGGCCCTTGCACTCGGTGCGATGTATCTGGCACAAAAGAAAGTGCTTCTCCACGACATGAGAAGTATCGAGACGCTTGCCCGTGTCGATGTGCTCTGCGTTGATAAGACCGGTACGATCACCTCAAATGAGATGAGTGTAACGGAAGTATTCCTCCCGGGCACTGTGCCGGACATAGTGCCGTCCGAGACGGAAACCGAAACAGATCCGGAAACAGACGCGAAGACTGATCCGGAAGCGGCGCATGAGGTTCCTGCTGAAATACCTGCTGAGCCGGAAGATCCGGAAGTTACGAAGAAGAAATCCATCATCTCCCGCTATATTGCGACTGTAGATGACGGAAATATCACCATGAATGCGCTGGTCGATTATTTCGGAAAAGGGGAAGTATATACTGATGCGGAAGTTACTCCTTTTACATCGAAACTGAAGTATTCCGAAGTGAAGATGAAGGGTGTGACATATCGTCTTGGCGCGCCGGATATCCTGCTTTCTGAAGAGGATTTTAATAAGAGCCGCGAAGCGATCGAGGCAAGAGCGGAGACGGGACTTCGTGTTCTTGTGTTTGCCGAGGTCGAAGAGAACGGACATATCGAGCCGGTACTCTTTATCGCGCTGAAAAACGGCATCCGTAAGAATGCGCCGGAAACTTTTGAATACTTTAAGAAACAGGGCGTAGAGGTCAAGGTCATCTCCGGTGATAACCCGCTGACTGTATCGAAGATCGCGCATCAGGTAGGTATCCCGCATGCGGACCGCTATATCGATGCCAATACACTGGAGACAGATGAAGATATCGAGAAAGCAGTTACGGAATATACGATCTTCGGCCGTGTTAAGCCGGAGCAGAAAAAGAGTATCGTACTTGCTCTTAAGAAGCATGGCCTGAAGGTCGCGATGACCGGTGACGGTGTCAACGATATCCTCGCGATGAAAGAGGCGGACTGCTCGATCGCTATGGGTAACGGATCGGATGCTGCCCGTCAGGCGGCACAGGTCGTTCTCCTGGATTCCGACTTCTCGAGAATGGAAGATATCGTATCCAGAGGCCGTCAGATCATCAATAATATCACGAGATCCGCGACGGTATTCCTCTTTAAGAATATCTTCTCGATGCTCCTGGCGATCATCGCGATCATCGCTACATTCAATTATCCGCTGGTTCCTTCACAGGTATCGCTTGTTACGCTGTTTAATACAGGCGTGCCGGCATTCCTGCTCTCACTGGAACCGAATACCAGAAAACAGAAGAAGAGCTTCTTCCGGACGATCTTTGCTGCTGCCGGACCTGCGGCGGTCACAGCATTCGGAACCATAGCAGTGCTCTCTGTATATGGCGAAAGAAATCATATGAATACCAGCAGCCTCGGCGTCATTGCGACATATCTTATGGCGATCGCAGCATATCTGCTCTTAGTCCATATCTCGCGACCGTTCAATACGTACCGGTCGATCGTCGTGCAGCTGATGTTCTTCGGATTCTTCCTGTTCCTGCTTGTGCCCTTTACCCGTGATCTTTATATGATGCACGGTCTTAGTACAGAAGAACTTCGTGTGCTTGCGGTCTTTGCCATCGCGGAGATCATTATCATCAAGATCCTGATGCTTATCTTCGAGCATGTACGCAAAATGAAGCGTCTGGAAAAAGTGAAAGCCGAGGGCAGATGGAATAAGTAAAGGAGGGGTATGCTATGTCGTTGGTCGATAAAATCAAGGGTTTAACCAAGAAACAGAAGATCATTTCCATTAGCGTGATCGCAGTGGTTATTATCGCTGCTATTGTGGCCTGCGTCCTTCTTTTCGGAAAGAAGGGCTATGTAGCAACGACAATGCGTCTCCTTCGCGTGGAGGGAACTGTCAATATCGAAGACTCCAAAGGGAACTCGAAGCCGGTGATCGATAATATCCGTTTTCAGAGCGGTGACGCTCTGAATACCGGATCGGACGGACTCGCTTCCGTCGGCCTGGACGACGCCAAGATCGTTACCCTCCAGACTGACAGCCGTGCCGAGTTTAAAAAGAAAAACAAGCAGCTCGAACTGAAACTTACCAAGGGTGCGATCTTCTTCGAAGTCACGGAGAAGCTTTCAGACGATGAGAAGTTCGAGATCAAGACATCGACCATGACAGTTGGTATCCGCGGTACTTCCGGCTATGTCTTCTACGATGAAGACGGCAGGGAAGCACTGGTCATTACCGATGGTGTGGTCCATGTCGTTGCAGTTAATCCGGTGACCGGAGAGGTCAAAGAGGAAGATGTTCCCGCCGGAAAGAAGATCAAGGTATATCACTATAATGACCGCAAGGAAAACAGTGTCGAATTCTTCCTCGAAGAACTTGAAGAAGATGAGATCCCGGCTTTTTCTCTGACGATGCTCGCCGAGAATGAAGCACTTCTGAATAAGGTCTGCGCGGATACCGGCTGGTCGAAGGAAAAGATCCTGGAACTGGTGGAGAAGATGAAAAACGGAGAGCCAATCGATGATCCGGTACTGACTCCGACACCGGAACCGACTCCGGAAGTCACAATGACACCGACACCGGTACCAACACCGGAACCGACTCCGGAAGTATCCCCGACGCCGGACCCGGAGGAGACAGTGACACCGACACCGAAGCCGAAGAAGACGCCGACGCCTACGCCGGAAGCTACGGCTACCCCGACGCCGGTACCAACTGCGACTCCGACGGCCACACCGACTCCGACACCTACGCCGACGGCCACACCGACGCCTACGCCGATTCCGACTCCGACTCCGCCGCCGATCCCGGATCCTGACAGCGTTCCGGATGGCTATTATGAAGAAGTAAAGTGGGATGAGGATAATAAGATCTTCGTTTATGCCGGACATGATCCTTCTGACACGGAAGGTGATGAAATGGGATTTGTAGGCTATGTCGATGGAAAGTGGATCAAACTTGATCATGAGTTTGATGCAGGCGGTCAGCCGACCGATGTTCCGGGTGAAACTACTCCGGCTAGCGATATTTACTGCTACACGAAGAATGGTTCGAAGGTTGTATATTATCAGGATTTCTGGGGATGACTTGACGGATGAGTGAAAACAATAAAAAACTGATATTCTCGCTGATCGGAGCCCTTGTCGTTACATTTTTGTGCGGCAAAGGGCTCTTTCGGCGTTTTGACATCATGATGCAGGACGCGCTTTACCAGAAGCGTGCCTCGGTTCCCGGCGATATCGTTCTTATCGGGATCGATGAGGATGATATTAAGAAATATGGTCCGTATAACACCTGGGACAGAAATATGATCGCATCTGTTCTGGATAAGCTTGCGGAGGATCCGGACCCGGATCACCGCCCTGCTGCAGTCGCGATCGACGCCCTGTATGCAGGGACGACCGATCCGGCCGCGGACGCGCATCTGGCCAAAGCGGCGGAGAAACTGGGAAATGTTATCGTTGCCTCCACGGCGTATTTCGGAACGGATATCCGTTTTGGATCCGATTCTGTCGTAGTGGATACCTATTCGGTAGTGAACTACGAAGAACCGTACGATGAACTAAAGAAGGTTACGACCCAGGGCCATATCAACACCATGAGTGATGACGACGGTGTCGTAAGACATGCGCTTCTGTATGTGGAGCCGGACGGACAGAGGGTATACTCGATGGCATATCAGGCCGCCAATATGTACGCTAAGAAAAACGGCTATTCGATCGCGATGCCGCCGATCAATGAAAGAGGACAGTATTTCGTCCAGTTCATCGGAAAACCGGGTGATTTTTCCGATGGCGTATCGATCCATGAGGTATTAGATGGAACCGTGAAACCGGAATTCTTTGCCGGCAAGATCGTCATGATCGGCCCATATGCCGCAGCTTTTCAGGACTCGTATTTTACTGCGATCGATAAGTCGTCCCGCATGTACGGAGTCGAGATCCAGGCCAATATCGTCCAGTATCTGCTGGATGGGAAATATAAGGAAACGGTACCTGATTATATCCAGCTGATGGTATTAGGACTCGTCTGCTTCGCATTCTTCTATTTCTGCAATAACAAGAAGCTTCGCGTATCTGTCCCGCTTCTGGCACTGTTCCTCCTGATGGGGATCGGCGGATCGCTGATGCTTTATTCCGGAGGATATATTACGCACGCCGTGTGGATCCCGGCCGGAGTCTTCATGCTGTTTATCATCACGGTCGCATCCCACTATATCCGCGCCGCGATCGCCGATTCCATCCGCGTGTCGGAGGCCGCCTATAAAGGCACGGTCAAGCTGCTGGATATGAAGGGCGAATAAGATTATCGAGAAAAAGCCACCCGAAGGGGCAATATCATTAAGATAAGGAACAGGACACTCACAAAAAGTGGGTGGCCTGTTTTTTTGAAGAAATATTCAAAAAAGACTTGACAAAACAGTAAAAATGTGCGGCTGAACCTGTTCGCCAGACGAACAGGTTCAGCCCTTGTAATTAGGAGTAAAATCCAAATTTTAATTACAAGGAGCACAACATAATGAATCAAATCAAGAAAATCAAAACAGCATTGAACAAAAGCATTCAAACAGTTTGCCAATCGACAAGTGAATACTGCCGTAATCCCGAGAAGGATTTTACCAGAAGGAAAAAGCTACCTATGGATAAAACGATAAAAACGGTTTTGGGGTTTAGTTCAAAATCTTTGCATAACGAACTGATAGATATTCTTTCGGGAGATACTGAAATGCCGTCTGCTTCTGCCTTTGTACAGCAACGAGCTAAGATTCTGCCTTCTGCTTTTGAAGCTATTTTTATACAATTTACAAATCGTGTGAAACGTATGAAATTGTTTGATGGCTATCGTCTTCTGGCAGTCGATGGCTCGGATATTCGCACGCCTGTAAATCCTGATGATCCGGATTCTTATTACAAGCAAAAAGGCAGTCATCCTTACAGCCTTTACCACCTAAACGCCCTCTATGATCTTTGTACGCATACATATCTGGACGCAGTTATTCAAAAACGCAGAATCTCAAATGAGCATCGCGCTTTGTGTGATATGGTCGACAGATATGATTCTTCCGTTCCTTCTGTATTTATTGCTGACAGAGGTTATGAGTCTTACAATAATCTCGCCCATATTCAGCAAATAGGACAGTTCTTTCTCTTTAGAATCAAGGATAGTCACTCCAACGGTATTCTGCGTGGTTTTGATTTGCCAGATGAAGATTCTTTTGATCTCCCTATTTCCCTTACTTTAACCAACAAGCAAACAAAACTTACAAAATCTCTTTGCAAAGATCGCAATCACTTTCGTTTTAATCCCTCTAATTCATATTTTGATTTCCTTCCGTCTAAATCTAAGTATTCAGATCCTCCCTCTTTCTTTCAACTGCATTTCCGTTTGGTTAGATTAGAGGTCCTTCCGGGAAAGTTCGAGGTTTTAATTACCAACCTTCCTCTCCATTCTTTCCCATCGGAAAAGCTGAAATACCTTTATTCTCTTCGATGGGGCATCGAAACCTCGTTTCGCTCTCTTAAATATACCATGGGTCTACTGTATTTCCATTCAAAAAAGACGGAGCACATTCTCCAGGAAATCTTTGCGAAACTTACCATGTACAACTTTACCGAATTGATTGCTGCCTGCATTTCAATTCATAATGCAACGAGAAAACTATTGTATCAAATCAATTTTTCCGTTGCAGCCAATGTATGCCGCAAATTCTTTCTGGGTTCCTGCACGCCGTCTTTTGTTGAAGCTGTTATTCAAAAGAATGTTCTTCCCGTTCGTTCTTTGTCTGGCAATCCAAGGTCCCTCACTGCTCGATCTGCCATCAGCTTCCTTTATAGAGTAGCATAATCACTCTTGTTTTTCAATACTTTTTTCTGACTGGCTTCCTGCCGGTCTTATTCTCGTGTTTTCATAATGATAATGCAGTCGAGTTTCTCATCTCGACTGCATTTCTGTCTGTTTTTATTTCCTTATCTTAATGATATTGCCCCTTCGGGTGGCTTTT
>ONFC01000044.1 GCA_900317035.1 uncultured Eubacteriales bacterium | reverse complement strand
ACGATCAGCTTTTATACTTTCCTGTTCGCAAGCTGCGGAACAGTGCTTTTCGCCGAGCCCGGGAAGGTCTGGGACGTCTCTTCAGGTTCGATCAAACTGATTATACTATCCGTGGCCTTCGTACTTGTATCCACTGTGATCCCGTATCTTGTTTATACGCAGGGCCTCAAAAGAGTCGAAAACGGGCAGGCTTCGATCATCGCATCTGTTGAGCCTGTCGTAGCTACGTTGAACGGCATTATCTGGTTCCATGAAGATATGAACTGGAGCATCGCAGTCGGAGTTATTCTGGTCCTTTGCGGTATCGTATTAAGCAATCTTCATTTTGATAAAACAAATTCCAGATAAATGCAACAGATATCGGTTTCTGTTCGTCTTCTATATAAAAGGGAACAGGAGCGTGAGTATATGAATATTCGGAAAATGAGTGCTTTTATAATGTCGGTCATAATGGCATCTTCGGTGTACGGCTGTAAAAAGAAGATCGAATCCTCCGGAAAAGTTCAGATACCGCAGGCTTTATCATCAGATCAGCTCTCTGAAGAGGCAGCGGAGGAGATCGACGGTGAACAGCCTCTTACAGATCCGGATCGGATTCTTTTCACATATGAATACAGGAATAGTGCCTGGGGATATCAGTACACGGTGTATGTCATCTTAGGGGATGGACGATGCTACTATCATTCTTTAAAAGCAGGTGATTTCACTCTTCCTGAGTTTAGTAAAGAAGATATAGATTCCGTTATCGATCTATCATCTGATATGGTTTCATTCAACTATGACCAGGATTTTATCAATGAGTTATATCAGCACGCCCGTGATTTTGATCCGAATGCGAAGGAGTCAAAAAAGCACTCTGCATATGATGCCGGACAAACATCACTGTATTATTGGGATGAAGACATGAATAAAGTCATGCTTCTAAGTGAAGGAGATTACCGATACGAGTTTGAAGACCCGAATTTTGAGAAAATTAAGACGCTCTGGTCGAACCGATACAGATTCATGTGATGATCATTTGTCTTGCCAGATCTCATGAATATAGTATAATTTCTTTCGTAAAAAAAGATTTAGGACGGTACCATTCATGAGTAATAATTCGGATAGTAAGCCGAAGAAGAAGGAAAGAAAACTTACTGAGGCGGAGATCAAAAGAAAAGCTAATTTCAAAGCAAAAGAAGCGGCACTGCTCGAAAAAGGATATAAGAGAAAAGATCTGACGGTTTCGATTGCTAAAGCGAATTTCGTCGGGGTTCTTCTTACTGTTCCTTTTGTCGCGGCGATCCTTGCCGGATATTATTTATATAATGGGCATTTCGGCGTTCTGACGCTCTTGAAAGAATCTTCTCCGAGATACTTTATTTATCTGGCTATTGTTTTTGTGAGCTTTATTCCGCTTGCAGTTATTCACGAACTGATCCACGGTTTTTTCTGGTCAAAAGGAGCAGAAAACGGGATGAAAGATATCCAGTACGGTTTTATCAAGGAACAGCTGACACCGTACTGTGCCTGCCTTTGTCCGCTGTCGAAAAAAACATATATCATCGGTTCATTGATGCCGATGACGATCCTCGGGATCCTTCTGGGAATCGTATCGATCTTCGTGGGACAGCTTTTACTGCTTATTATTTCACTTCTTCAGATAATGGGAGGAGCCGGCGATATTCTTATCACTTCGATGCTCCTGCGTTATCAGACAAAGGGAAAGGATGTCGTCCTTTTGGATCATCCGACCGACTGTGGTTTGGTAGCATTTGAAAAGGCCTGAATTTTCAGGCCTTTTTTCTTATTTCTTTCAGAGCTTTTAGGAATCTTCTTCTTATAACAGCATCCACTTTATCGCCTAATTCGATCAGCTTATCCGGGAAAATCACTCCTCCGGCCATCATGGCATGTCCTCCGCCATCTCCGATACCTTCAAGAGCGAGATGAACAAGATCTCCGGCTTTCAGATCCGGGATCTCCGAACGGATGGAGAACTTTAGTCCTCCGTTTCTATCGGCATATACTACGGAAAGATCGATACAGTCGAGCGACATGATGAAACTGGAAACCATCGCGATCAGACGGTCAGGACAGTCAAACGGGATATGAACGAATCCGACACCTTCTTTCGCATGGAGGTTACGGATCGCAGCTCCATACGCGCGAAGATCGTCGATCTCCAGCTCATTGCTGTCCAGCCGGAGTATCAGTGCCTGATCCGCTAATGCATTTAACTTGGAAAAAGCACTGATGTCTTCCTCTTTGACTCCACTTGTAAAGTTCTGCGTATCGACCTTGATCGCATATAGAAGGGCAGTGGCGACATCCTGCGGGATCGTTACGTTATTTTCTTTGAAGTAATCCATGATGATCGTGGAACACGAACCTACGATGCGGTGATCTTTAAATGCATATTCGTAGTCTGTTACCCACGGGTGATGGTCGATACATGCGATCTCATGACCGATCAGATCAGTAAAATTCGTACTGTTTTTCTGGCCGTCGATATTAATAACATAATCATCTTCGCTGCCGGTAAAATCATTTGCGTTGATCGTGCAGATATGGAGTTCTTCCGTCATAAGTTTCAGCGTAACTTTATCCAAGGTACCGAAATACACGATATCCGCATCAATGTTCCTTGTTTTAAGAAGGTATTGAAGCCCGAAAGCTGCCGCGATGGCATCCGGATCCGGGAAATTATGCGTCTGGATGACTACTTTGTGGTTGCCGATAACATCGATTAGCATATCTAACTTCGTCATACTATTATCCCCCCTCGTATGAAATCCCCAATTACATTATATCATCCCGTCTCTGCATGATATAATGTAAAAAATAAAGAAATAGGCATTTTCAGGAGGTTTACATATGAGAAATATAACACTTGGTATGACCGGTATTACTACTCCTCAGAATGCTTTCGGTGCACTGCCGATCCAGCGCGTCAGCCTCGAAACTGCCGTCACACTGCTTCGCAGAGCGCACGAAGGCGGTATGACTTTTTTTGATACTGCACGTGCGTACTCGGATAGTGAAATCAAAGTTGGCGCGGCCTTCGAAGGTATGCGCGACAAAGTATATATTGCCTCAAAAACCCAGGCAAAGACTCCGGATCAGTTCTGGAAAGACCTCGATACGACACTTTCTAATCTTAAAACAGATTATCTCGATATATATCAATTCCACTGTGTCAGCAGATGCTATGCTCCCGGTGACGGCACCGGCATGTATGAAGCGATGCTCGAAGCAAAGAAACAGGGAAAGATCCGGCACATCGGTATCACTGCTCATCTTATTGCGGTTGCAGAAGAAATCGCAGCTTCCGGATTATATGAGACACTGCAGTTCCCGTTTTCTTACCTTGCTTCAGAAAGAGAGATCGCACTTGTTAGAGCATGTGAAGAGAAGAATATGGGCTTTATTGCGATGAAAGGTCTTGCCGGCGGACTTCTTACCAACAGCCGCGCATGTATGGCTTTCATGAGTCAGTTTGAGGCGCTTCCGATCTGGGGTATCCAGAGAGAAGAAGAGCTTGACCAATGGCTATCTTTCTTTAGTGAGGATGTAACCCTTGATGATGAGATAAGTGCTTTTATCGAAGAAGATAAAAAAGCTCTGCAGGGTGATTTCTGCCGAGGCTGCGGATATTGCATGCCGTGCACTGCAGGAATACAGATCAATCAATGTGCCAGAATGTCCCAGCTGATCCGACGAGCGCCATCTGAGAATTTCAAAGGCGAATTCTGGCAGAAGGAAATGGCGAAGATCGAAGACTGCGTCGATTGCGGGCTTTGCAAGTCGAAGTGTCCGTATGGACTCGATACTCCGAATCTCCTTCGGAAAAACCTTGCTGACTATAGAAACATCATCAGCGGCGCTGTGGAAGTATAAGAATTTAGAAGAAAAAAAGCCCGTTTTTCAACGGGCGCCGGATCTAAAGCTTTTCGGCATGACGTTTTCTTGCGACATAATACGAATTCTCCGTAAATCCGAATGATCGCAGGTATTCCGCAACCTCTTGAAAATGGATGCAGAGTGTTTCCGATCCGTGTGAATCAGAACCGAGCGAGATGTTTCTGCCGCCCATTTCATAGTATCTGGCCAGGATCTCTTTATCCGGAAGGCAATCGGAAAAGCCTTTTTTTCTCATCTTATCTACAGAGCGGGTATTGATCTCCAGACATTTATCCTTGGAAATGATAGCAGAGAAGAAACGGTCAAACTCCTCCGGACACTGCGCATATTTGATCTGCGGCTGCTCATATGGCGCATATCTGTTGATATAGTCGTAATGGCCTACAATATCGTAGTTATTGCATTTTTCAGCCATCTCCGCCATTTCTTCGATGTATTTTCTATAAACGGTAAGCATATCTTCTTCGTAGCATTCACGGAAGAAGTACGGATCTTTCCCGGCATAGAGGTGATTCGAAAGAATTACTTCATCGAACGAGTATTTCGCGATCATATCATCGTAAAAACAGCACAGATGCTTCTGATAACCAAGTTCGATACCGCAGTAGACCGGAAAACCATCCGCATATTCGCGCCAGGATTTAAACGCCTCGAAGTACTTCGGGATGTCGAATATCTGTACTTCACCGATATCGTGCGGGTAATCACCTTCGTAATGCTCCGTCACAGAAACTCCGTTCATTTGCAGTTTTTTACATGCATCGATCAGTTCTTTTGCCGTCATTCTCGCATCTGAACTGAAATGACTGGTGTGATTATGTGTATCAGTAAACATCTTTACCTCAAATATCCAAATAGTTAGTCGTGCTTAACACGACAATATGGTATCATATATTTGCGTTTTTTGTTTATTATTTTTGTATAAGGAGATGATTATATGCCAAAAGAAAAAAAGACAGAAAAAGATTTGAAAGAGAAGAAGACCAAGTCCCTGAAGAAAGAGAAGAAGGAGCTTTTCGCGGAGTATCCGAATCTCTGGGAAAGCCGTTCCCAGGATGATATCGACCATACCATGGCATTTGCCGAGGAGTATATGGCATTTCTCAATATCAGCAAGACCGAGCGCGAGTTCGTAAACAATGCGATCGAAGCTCTGACTGATAAGGGTTTTGTCGATATTGATACGAAAAAAGCACTGAAACCCGGCGATAAGGTGTTTGCCTCGATCAAGGGGAAAGGTCTTATGTTTGCCGTTGTCGGTAAAGAAGATATTGTAAAAGGCATGAACATCCTTGGTGCACATATCGATTCACCACGTCTTGACTTAAAGCCGAATCCGCTCTACGAAGAGGATGAGCTTGTATTCTTTAAGACCCACTATTACGGCGGTATCAAGAAGTATCAGTGGACTACGATCCCGCTGGCGATCCACGGTGTCATCATGAAGAAAGACGGAACGAAACTTTCCCTCTGCATCGGCGAAAAGGATGAGGATCCGATCTTCTATATTTCCGATCTTCTGCCGCACCTCGGTTCTGAACAGATGAACCAGAAAGCAACAGATTTTATCAAGGGCGAAGACTTAAATGTCATGATCGGTGCCAGCAAGCTTCCGGATGACGATTCCTCTAACGCCTGCAAATACGCGATCCTGAAGTTCCTGAACAGTGAATACGGTATTGATGAGAAAGACTTTGTTTCCGCCGAGATCGAGATCGTTCCTGCTATGAAAGCCCGTGATGTCGGATTTGACCGCGCACTCATCGCTGCATATGGCCATGATGACAAGGTTTGTGCGTATCCGGCACTGATGGCTCTTATGGCGCAGGAAGCTCCGGCAAGAACATGTGTATGTATGCTTTCCGATAAGGAAGAGATCGGATCTTACGGTAACTCCGGCGCGCAGTCCCGTCTTTACGAGAACTTCCTGGTTGAAGTATTTGCTAAGGCAAACGGCGGCTACGATGAGCTGGGCTATAGAAAGTGCATCGCCAATACAAAGATGCTTTCTACCGACGTATCCAATGCTTTTGATCCGAAATATGCCAATGTTTCCGATAAGAGAAATACCGCATATCTCAATAAGGGCGTCAAGATGGAGAAATATACCGGTGCCAGAGGCAAATCCGGTGCCAGTGATGCAAACTCCGAGTTCTTCGCATCTATCCTCCGCATCTTCGCGGAGAACGATATTCCGTGGCAGACCGGTGAACTTGGTAAAGTAGATGCCGGCGGCGGCGGAACGATCTCTGCTTATCTTGCCAAACTCGGCATGGAAGTCATCGACTGTGGCGTTCCGGTGCTTTCGATGCATGCTCCGTATGAAGTGATCAGCAAGATCGACCTGTATTTCACGTATCTTGCCTATAAATGTTTCATTGAAAACATAAAATAAGGCAAAGTTCTTTATTCCAAGGATAAAATGCGTTATAATCCTTGTTCGTAGTATGGTAGGTGTGGTACATGGAGTATCACAAGAAAGAAGGTAAAGTATGATTATTGTTGTAAAACCGGGTGCCAGTGACTCTCAGGTACATGAGATCATTGACGTTCTGGAGAGAAACGAACTGAAGGCACACGTTTCGGAAGGTGCCGAGAGATTGATCATCGGCGTTATCGGTGATAAGTCACGTCTTACTCCTGGATCTCTCGAAGTTCTCACTGGCGTTGAGAAGATCGTTCCGATCATGGAGTCGTATAAGCTCGCGTCCCGTCAGTTCCGTCCGGAAGGCACCTCGTTTAATGTAAAAGATGTCACGATCGGTGGAAAAGAACTGGTTATGATGGCCGGACCCTGTGCTGTTGAGAGCGAAGAGCAGGTCGAAGCCGTTGCCTCAAAGATGGCTGCCTGCGGCGTTAAGGTGCTTCGTGGCGGTGCGTATAAGCCGAGAACATCTCCGTATGCATTCCAGGGTCTGGAAAAAGAGGGCTTAAAGATTCTCCGCCGTGTGGCTGACAGATATGGCCTTCTGGTCATCTCCGAGATCACATCCGAGAACGATATCGAGTATGCATCCAACTATCTGGATATTATTCAGATCGGTGCCAGAAACGCCCAGAACTTCCGTCTTCTGTCCGCTGTCGGCAAGTCCGGTATTCCGGTCATGTTAAAGCGTGGTATTGCGGAGACCATCGACGAGTGGCTGGGTTCTGCCGAGTATATCATGAGTGAAGGCAATTACCACATCATGATGTGTGAGCGCGGTATCCGCACATTTGAGACGGCTACACGTTCGACGCTGGATATTAGCGCGGTTCCGGTACTGAAAGGGAAGACCCATCTCCCGATCATTGTTGACCCGAGCCATGCGGCCGGAAAAGCCCAGTACGTACAGCCTCTGGCACTTGCTGCCATCGCTGCCGGTGCAGATGGTCTCATTATCGAAGTTCATCCGGATCCGAAACACGCTCTTTCCGATGCAGCTCAGCAGCTTACACCGGAAGCATATGCTGAACTTGCCCAGCGTGTAAAAGAAATGGCCGAGATCGTAAAGCGTACTTATCCGAAGACCGTATAAATCTTCAGTTTATATATTTGCTTAAAAAATGCGCCCTTCCGGAAACTATCCGGGAGGGCGCTCTTGCATAAGTACTATTCAGGGAAATCACTTTAAAGAAGACATGTATGTCTCTCCATCTTCGTAAGCTTTTTGTACCCACTCTTGTTGCGCTTCAGATGGATTTTCTACATATTCTGATGAAGTGCTGTATGTATACCATAAGACATTTACGTTATCTTCATTAGTATTTTTCAAGAAGTCCGGAGTGATAACTGCTTCGACCCAGCCATAGTGTTTCGTGGTTCCGCCTACATAAATTAAATTAATGGATCCATCGTCATTTTTGATCTCATAACGGTAAAAATCTTTCTCACTGCAAAGATCCGTCACATCGATGGTTTTGTCTTCAATTTCAAAAACCAGACGTTCATTGACAACTTTCAGATACTCTGTCGGCTTTCCTACTACTGTAACTGAAACAAATTCATTGTTATCATTGTATTCGATATCCATCTCAAAGCCGTTTTTTGCACGGAAAGGCTTCATTATGCGCTCAGCAGCCTGCAATACTTTGTTTCTGGTAAACGGAATGATCATCACGGCACAGATCATAGCGGCAACTGCTGCCACGACCTTGATCCATGTATGTGTAACAGTTTTTTTCTTTAGAAGAGTATTACGGATCTCTTCCTTTTTTCCTTCATCCATTATGATTTTATCTATTGTTTCTTTCATGATCTTACTCCAATCTGATCTTAAGCTGTTCCTTGCCTCGCTTGATCCGCATCGCAACAGCCGACTCGGATATCTTCAAAATTCTACTGATCTCTTTATAGGTATAGCCTTCATAGAAGAATAAGTGGATCGGGGCCCTATATATGTCAGGAAGTTTCATCAGTTCATCAAAAACCGCCCTGTCATCATCGGCAAACCTGTCATAACAAGTAAGCTGATACTCGTTACTGTCCAGATCCACACTTGTTTTTCTGGCTTTTGACTTTAGAAGGTCCTTACATTGATTTGCTGTCATTGTCAGAAGATATGCCTTTTCAAATCTTCGGTCAAAAAGCATATTTTTCGAAAGAAGCTTTAAAAATACATCCTGAACAATGTCTTCGGCATCATGTCCGGATCCGACATAAGATACGGCAAACCTATAAAGGTCATCCGCATATGAGTCAAACAGCTTAACCACAACTTCGTTTTTCAAACTAACCCTCCTTGTTTCGGAATTGAGATCTCATTGATAAAACGAATCAGAAAGAAGATTTCTCACATAAAAGTATATCGGATTCTCATCATATTCAGAAATCATTTCAAAAGACGCTTATTGTCAAAAGAAAAGAATTATGTTAAGTTAGTTGATGTAAACACGAAGAAGGGGATCAGTAGGGATCTTCCGCTTCTTATAGAGAGCCCGGGACGGTGGAAGCCGGGTAGAAGAGAGATTTTGAACTCGCCCTGGAGTGCGCTTCATTGAAAAAGATCAGCAGTAGATGAAGTCGGAGGCTCCCCGTTATCAGAGAGCAGAATATCAGAAAGGCAAGTGCTTTTCCCGTATTCGATGAGCGCATCCATGATGGATGAAGTAGAGTGGTACCGCGGAAGATTCAAGCTTTCGTCTCTAAATTAGGAGACGAAGGCTTTTTTGTTTGCCTATATTGATACAAAGGAGGAACGAAGGATGAAATTTGACAAGTATCAAATGCCGAAAATGATTGATCTGCCGGGCCGGACATGGCCGAATAAGAAGCTAAATAAAGCTCCGATATGGTGCAGTGTCGATCTACGGGACGGAAACCAGGCGCTGGAAGTCCCGATGGATCTGAATCAGAAGGTCCAGTTCTTCGACTACCTTGTCAAACTCGGTTTCAAGACGATCGAGATCGGATATCCTGCGGCATCCGACACGGAATATGAGTTTACACGCCATCTGATCGACAACGACCTGATCCCTCATGATGTGACGGTCCAGGTACTGACGATGGCTCGTGAAGATGTTATTCACAAGACATTTGAGGCTGTAAGCGGTGCACGTTCCGCAATCGTTCATCTGTATAATGCGACATCCAAACTTCAGCGTGAAGTTGTATTCGGCTTTGATAAACAGCAGTGTAAAGAACTTGCTGTGAAAGGCGCGAAACTGATCCAGGCAGAGATCGATGCCGATGAAAGTAATACGAACTGGCATCTGGAGTATTCTCCTGAGAATTTCTCGGAGACCGAGCCGGAATTTGCGGTCGAGGTCGTCGATGCCGTACTGGATATCTGGAAACCGACTCCGGATAACAAGGTCATCATCAATCTGCCGGAAACCGTTGAAATGACGACGCCTAACGTGTTTGCTGATATGATCGAGTATTTCTGTACACACACGAAATACAGAGATTCGATCATTGTGTCCATTCATACCCATAATGACCGCGGCACAGGTGTTGCCGCATCCGAACTGGCGCTTCTGGCAGGGGCGGAAAGGGTAGAGGGGACCCTCTTCGGAAATGGCGAAAGAACCGGAAACTGCGATATTATCACGCTTGCTATGAATATGTTCATGAACGGCATCGATCCGGAACTCGACTTTTCAGATATGGATGAAGTCATTGATATGTATGAAAGCTGTACCGGAATGCGTATCGGAGACCGTCAGCCGTGGGCTGGAAGGCTTGTATTTACGGCGTTTTCGGGCACACATCAGAATGCCATTCAAAAAGGAATGGAAAATGTCAAAGAAAAAAATACGTGGTATGTGCCATATTTGCCAATTGATCCGAAAGATGTCGGCCGCAGCTATGATCCGATCATCCGTATCAACAGTCAGTCCGGCAAAAACGGCCTGGCATATATCATGGAAAGAAATTACGGCCTGCACCTGCCGAAATCGTTCCAGAAAGACTTCATGCAGATCGTTACATCCGAATCTGAAGCCCGTCATAGTGATCTGATGCCGCAGGAACTATTCGAACTGTTTGATGATGTTTATGTAAATGTTATGACACCATATAACATGATCGGTTATCGTGAAGAATCTCTGGGCGATAAAAAAGCGCATGTCAATGTGAAATTAAAATACGCAGATGACATTATCGAAGTTAACGGAGATGGTATTGGTTTACTTGACGCGTTCTGTAATGGAATAGAAAAAACATTAAACATAAAACTGTCCATCAGAATGTATAATGAGCACGCGATCAAGAGCGGATCAGATTCTGCAGCTATTACATATGTACAGATCGCAGATCAGGATGGTCAGATGCATCTTGGAGCAGGAATATCAAGCTCCGTAACCAAATCATCACTGAGAGCCGTCGTATGCGCATTAAATAGAATGATCCGTTAAGTACAATTTATCGTTGAGAAGAAAATAAAACGCTCCTGAGCGGTCATTAGAAAAAGCAAGAAATAACTCTACGTGACTCAGACAGTTTTCGCGATGCGAAAAACTCGTCACTTTAGAGTTTTTCTTGTTTTTTTATTCTGAGTGATATTGAGTAGATATGTTAATCTACAAATTATTATTCTGTTTTTTCTTCTTCTCAATTAAACAAAACTGTGATTTTGTTTAATTGCTTGTTATGATTGTTGCACTTCTCTATTTTCAAAAATGCCTCTTCTACAATAATGAAAAAGGATCATCTGATGATGATCCTTAGACTGGTTCTTGTGATTCCTGTGTTTCGGTTGTATTTGACGGAATCGGAGTTACGTTTTGTACATCCGGAGCTTCCGCGACGATCGTTGTTTCTGTGGCAAACGGATCGCTCTGTGTCAATTCGTTGATTTTGTCTACGCCAACCATCTGTTTATATTCGCTATAATCGATCTTCGGAGAGATCCAGCGGTATGTCATGATCAATGCCAGGATAACTATACCTGCGATCAGAAGCTTTCTTATAAGAAGCAAAGTTCTTTCTTTTCTATATTTACGGTCCACATATTCTTTTGTGGTATACCCTACCAGAACATATACCTTATGTATGGACTTTCTTTTCGGCATTCTGCGGCGTTCTGCCACCTTAGCCTTGATACGGTTTCGGATCGAATCAGGAAGCTTTTTAAAATAATTTACTGTCGTTCTGCCCAGAAAACTGAAAAATCCGCCCACAGAGGAATTTCCGCCCGTTGTTTCAGGCGTTTCTTCCATGAACTCTTCCTGTTCCTGCTCCTGCGGCAGTTCGAAATTTTCTCTTTCTTCTTCCATGATCGTCTCCTATATCATGAAGATTATAGCACATTATTATTCTGGCCGTATTTCATTTTAGAAATACGAACAATCGTTTGACACTGCGTATCTATAATGGTAAGATTATTCTAAATAACATACGGAGGGAGATTTATGGCAGCTTATCGGTTCACTAAGAGTAATCTGAAAGAAACTTTGGAGATCATCTATGCTTTTATCGTCTCATATGTTAAGAGAGAGGGTTATCCGCCGTCTGTCCGTGAGATCTGTCAGGGTGTAGGTATCAAGTCTACTTCCACTGTTCATGCCCATCTCCGCCGTCTGCAGGACGAGGGAAAGATCGAGTATATTCCGGGCAAGCGCCGTGCCATCATGATCAAGGATATTGCCAGAGAGAGCGAGACTACTCTTCCTAAAGAGATTCCTCTTGTTGGTACTGTTACAGCAGGTGTTCCGATACTTGCCGAGGAGAATATTGACCACTACATGCCCTTCCCTGCCGAATATTTCAATTCCGCAGAGTACTTCATGCTTAAGGTTCGTGGTGACAGTATGATTAATGCTCACATCATGGACGGAGATTATGTTATCGTACGCCGTGATAATATGGCGAATATGAATCAGATCATTGTTGCGATGATCGGAAATGAAGCGACCGTAAAGCGTCTCACATACCGCAAGGGGCATGCGCTTTTACAGCCTGAAAATCCCGCATACGAGCCGATTCCTTTTGAGGATGATGATTGCAGGATCTTAGGTGTCGTAGACGGGATCTTCAGACCGAAAGTCAATTAAGCTTTCGCAGCCGCGAGAATTATAGTAGCGCTTTTCGAAGGATCATACTCCCACTTCTGCTTTTCGGGAGGAATGATCCTTTGACCGTTTCTGGGTGAGATATAACAGATAGAATGTTTGAATATCATGATCTGTGTCATCTCATTGTGAATGATGATAGAATCCCTGTCATAGCAATCGATGATCCCCTCGATGATTTCGCCGGAATGCGTCATGATCTCAACGGATGTGAATTCTTTTCTGCACTTGTTAAGAAAATAATCCAGCGCCCGGATCGGGTTTCTTTTTGTCTCATTTTCTGTCTCATGAATCATAGTTTGTACCTCCTGTATTTGCTGTTGCACAAACTATATCATCTTTCTTTGATCCTGGCTGTATTTTATAAGCGATATTTTATACGTTTCACTTATATTGGCTAAAAAAGTAATAAGGAGATATTATAATCGTCCAAATCATCGGATGAGATCCAGTGAACATCGTCCATATGACGGAACCAGGTAAGCTGTCTTTTGGCATAATTTCTTGAGTGCTGCTTTAGAAGATCCACGCATTCTTTCAGAGGCTTCTCCCCTTTAATATACGGGAAAAGCTCTTTATAACCAATGGCCTGCATCGCAGTACATTCCGGTGGAAGATGCTGGTCATAAAGCCATTTTGCTTCATCCAGAAGTCCCTGTTCCATCATGATATCCACCCGTTTATCGATTCTTTCATATAAGACATCTCTCGGCCAATCGATCGCAAAGAGTATAAAAGGATATCTCGGACCGTTTTTCGTCGATGATTCACGTATATCACGCGTTGTTCCTGAATTACTTTCCAAAAGCGCAAGCGTATGGATGACACGTTTGGTATTATTCGGATGGATCTTCTCTTCACACTCCGGATCGAGTGTTATCAGACGCCTGTAAATATCTTCTATACCGTTCTTTTTAAACTCTTCGCGAAGGGCGGCCTCAAGTTCTCGATCTACAGGTGCACCTTCGAAATCAAAACCTTTCTGAAGCGCAGTAACATATTGTCCCGTGCCGCCGCAAAAGACAGGAAGCACATTTCTTTCCAGGAGCTCATCGATTTTGCTATAGGCAGCATCCAGATAGGACGCCACATTAAACGGGGTGTCCGGATCGACAAGATCGATCAGGTGATGTGTCACTTCCCTCTTCTCCTCTTCTGTCGGTTTTGCTGTGCCGACAGTAAGATTGCGGTAAATCTGCATGGAGTCACAGCAGCAGATCTCAGCATGAAGCATCTTTGCTGCACGGATGGAAAAAGAAGTTTTTCCGCTCGCCGTAGGTCCGCAAATGATCGGAATGGCGTGATGTCCGGTCTTTTCAAGTTTTTTAATATTCTCCGGATCCATGCAGGCGCCTCCTGATCAAACGATACGCTTGAATTCCTTTTCGATTTCCTTTTCCGGAAGACGGATCAGGATCGGACGTCCGTGTGGACAGTGATACGGATCTTTTAGCACAGACAGGTCTTCAAGAAGCCTTTTGATTTCAATATCGTGAAGCTTGTCATGGCCTTTTACGGCAGCTTTGCAGGCACTCGTCGCAAGTGACAGGATAAGCGCATCTTTTCTGGTCTTGCTCTCATGCATCCATTCATCCACCATCTCAATAAAGGCGGAAGATACGCTTTGAGGGTCGACCTGTGCCGGGACGGATCGTATCGCAAGTTCACTGTCACCCATGGAGGATACTTCAAAACCGATATCTTCCAGATCTTTACTATGTTCTTCGATAAAACTGATATCGGATCTGGACATGGAAACGATCACAGGAGCGATCAGCGGCTGTGAAACTACATTCTTTTCAAGTT
>ONFC01000071.1 GCA_900317035.1 uncultured Eubacteriales bacterium | reverse complement strand
GTATCGATCGCGTCGATGACATAGTCATACTCGCTGAAATCAAACTGCGACGCGGTATCCGGCATATAGAACGTCTTATATGTTTTCACCACACAGTCGGGATTGATGTCGTGGATCCGCTCCTCGGCGACATCGACCTTATACTTTCCGACGGTCTTTCTCGTCGCGATGATCTGGCGGTTGATATTTGTCAGGCACACCTTATCGTCATCGATCAGATCGAGTGCACCAACGCCGCTTCGCGCAAGTGCTTCCACGGCATAGCCGCCGACGCCGCCGATGCCGAAGACTGCGACACGGGACTCCGAAAGCTTCTTCATGCCTTCCGGTCCTAAGAGTAATTGTGTTCTGGAAAATGAATTCAGCATGCTTTCTGACCGTCCTTATTTCTTCCCTGTTGCGAGTGCTTTTTCCGAAGCATCCAGCGTCTCATTCATGCTGCCCGTGCGATATCCGGAAAGGTCCATCGTCACATACGCGAAGCCAAGTGCTTTTAGCGTGGAATAGACCTTCGTACGGACAGGCTCTGCCGTGAGCTTTCCGATCTCTTCCGGGAGCACTTCGATGCGTGCGATATTCCCGTGGATGCGGACGCGCACCTGGCGGAATCCGAGGTCCAGAAGCAGCTGCTCGGCCTGATCGACCATGTGCAGTTTCTCCTCGCTGATCGTCTCGCCATAGACGAAGCGCGATGCAAGGCAGGCGAACGACGGCTTGTCCCAGGTGGGAAGACCCATCTCTTTGGAGAGTTCACGGATCTCTTCCTTCGTCAGCTCCGCATAACGAAGCGGGCTCTTGACGCCGAGCTCCGCGACCGCGATCAGCCCCGGGCGGTAATCGCCGTTATCGTCCATATTCGAGCCTTCCGCGACATATTCGATGCCGTTTTCCTGTGCGGTGCGGATGATCTTTGTAAAGAGCTCGCGCTTACAGATATAGCATCTGTTTTTCGGGTTCTGGCGGAATCCGTCGATGTCGAGTTCCTCGGACTCGATCACGATCTGGCGGATGCCCTCCTTCTCACAGAATGCGGTCGCCTCGTCGAGCTCTCTTCCCGGAAAAGAACACGACTTCGCGGTCACGGCGATCGCTTTGTCGCCGAGGACGTCTTTGGCAACTTTCAGAAGGAAGGTCGAGTCCACGCCGGACGAAAAAGCGACCGCGAGACTTCCGAGCTCCCGAAGGTAGTTCTCAAGTTTCTGTTTTTTCTCATGTATTGGATCCATAGTTTTCTGTCATACCCTGCAATATCTTTTTTTGCAGGAACAATTATATCATGCCCTTATAGGGCTTTAATACTTCCCGGGTTATAGAATTAATTTCTAACAGGAGAGTCAGCCTCTCCCTCGTTTTTGTCCGGCTCGAACTCCATGATGCCATCGTCTACCGGAGAAAACTCCATCACGTCAGTATCACCCGCATCCTTTTCCTCCTTCGGGACCGCTGAGAGGATCGCGTTCGTGACGGCTTCGTATTCTTTCATCATCTCATCGTGCGCTTCGCGGCTTACATCCGGGTTCTCCTGGCTGGCGCTCTTTTCCAGCTTCGCCGCGATCTCCGCAAGATCCGTCGCGCCGATCGTCTTCGATGTACTCTTCAGGGAGTGTGCATCGATCGCATAATCGTGCCAGTTCTCCTCCTCGAAATTCTTCGTCAGACGTTCCGCTTTTTCTTTTCTGCCGTTGGCATATTCCAGCAGGATCTCCCGATAGAAGATCTCATCATTCTGGCAGTAGGAAAGACCTGTTTTCGGCTCTATCCCCGAAGCACGGAGCGTCGCAAAGCCCTCCGGTTCCTCTACTGCGCGGAGTTCCGGAATGTCGTCCCCGGCTGGTGCTTTTGCCGAAGAAGGATCTTCGGACGACGCATTCTCCTCGGAAGGATTTACCGCTTCTCTCACGTGGCGGACCTTGTCCTGCGGAAGATATTTCATCAGCATCTTTTCAAGCGCCGTGCTGTTGATCGGCTTGGTCAGATAATCCGAGAAACCCTCGGCGAGGTATCTCTCACGGGCACCCATCACGGCATCTGCAGTAAGGCAGATCACCGGTACATCACGGCTCTCTCCGGTCTCCGAAGCACGGATGCTGTGCAGCGTCTCGGTGCCGTCCATCTCAGGCATGCGCTGGTCCATCAGGATCAGGTCATATTTCGTCTCATCCGCCATCTCGATCGCCTGCATGCCGGATGTCGTCGTGTCGATCTTCATCTTCGTATTTTTCAGAAGATTCACAGCGACCGTAAGATTTATCTTCGTATCATCAACGATCAGGATGCGGGCCCCCGGCGCGCGGAATGACTCGCGGTACGGTCCTGCCGCCATAAGGGTCGCTTCAAACCTCGCCTGAAAATCACCTACCGGCTCATCGGATACGATCTTCTGCGGGATCTTCACGGTGAAGGTCGAACCCTTGCCGTACTCACTCTGCACATCGATCGTACCGTCCATCATGTCGAGAAGTTTCCGCGTGATCGAAAGGCCCAGGCCCGTTCCCTCGACAGTGCTGTTATGCTCCATCTCGAGGCGCTCGAACTTGGTGAAGAGTTTGTCCTGATCCTCCGCCTTGATACCGATTCCCGTATCCTGCACGGAAGCCGTCAGGATGATATTTCCTTCGTCCTGCTTCTCCCCTTTCAGAGAGAACTTCACGAAGCCCTTATCTGTGTATTTCACGGCATTGTTGAGGATGTTCGTATAGATCTGGCGGATGCGGACTTCATCGCCCATCAGGGCATCGGGGATCGTCGGATCCACTTCGATCGAGAAGCCGAGGTCTTTGTCCTGTGTCTTGAAAAGGATCATGTTGTTCAGGTCATTGAGCACGGAGCTCAGCTGATACGGCGCCACCACGAGGTCAAGTTTTCCCGCTTCGATCTTACTGAAGTCGAGGATATCGTTTACGATCGAAAGGAGATTATTACCTGCGCTCTTTACATCCTGCGCATATACGCCGATATTTGACAGCGCATCGCGCGTGCCCTGAATATCATCTCTCGAAAGATCCATGCCGCGCTGCTTCTCTCTGATGATCATCTCATTCATGCCGAGGACCGCATTGATCGGCGTTCTGATCTCATGGGACATATTCGCCAGAAAGTCACTCTTGGCCTGGCTGGCGCTCTCGGCTCTTACTTTTTCTTCCAGAAGTTTTTCCTGCTGGGTAACGAACGGACGGACCATCAGCAGCAGAAGGAGCGCCGCCACAAGCTGTGTAAATACCAGGATCACGACGTATCCGATGATGGTATCTCTGGTCTGCTTGGCGAGCTGTCCGTCGAACCAGTCTGCGGAGAAGTCTGCAACGACGATACCGGCGACGTTTCCCTGTGAGTCAAGGACCGGGCTGTATGCACTATAGAATTCACCCCACTGGTCGGTGTATGGTTTTTCATCGACTGCGGCGGTTCCTTTTCCCGCTTTCGCCAGCGCATCTGTAAACTCGACTTCATCACCGTAATGGCCGGGTGCGACCGGGTCGGTGTCCATGACGAACACGAACTTTCCGTCGCTTATTTCTCTGATGCTGTAGATATATTCAAGTTCGGCATTGACTCGAAAGACATCCAGTTTGCCGAAGATATCATCGTATTCGGGAGAGCCGATATTCGTCTCATTGATCGTTTTCAGAACATCGCCGCTGATCGAGCCGGACGCGCAGTTCGCGATATCCAGCATACGCTGCCGGATCGACCGCCGGATCGCATTTCTCGAGCGGACCACAGACACTGTGCCGAAAAGGATACTGGAGATCAGGATGATCCCCTCAACCATCAGAACGATCTTGGTGGAAAGCTTGTTTTTCGACGCCACGAAGCGCTCACCCCCGTATATATTTACCATCTAACCCAATAATAGCATAGTAACGTAAGGGCAAGTGCTTTTCAAGCATGGAAAGCCCGACGCCATCGGCGTGTCACATTTGTTCGAAATTCACCCTTGCGTCGTTTTTTATTTTCTCTCCAAAAAGACGTATTTTTGTGGGGGAATTTACGTCGTAATACAAAAAGATTAGGAAACGACGTATTTTCCATGCCATTTTTGCGTCGTAATTCTTTTCTATGAAAAAACGACGTATTTAAGGCTGTTTTTTTACGTCGTTTTTCGCATTTTAAAATTCGCGACATACGCGACATGCAAATGTCCATCCGCCCGCTCGAAAAGCACTTGTCCCCCGGAAGAAAAGTATCCCCGCGCCTCTTTTCCAAGAAGCGCGGGGACGTGCCATCTTTCTGCCTTCGCCCGCAATCAGGTTCCGGTTACTCTTTGTCGAATTTGTCGATCACTTCAGCCGAAGCCTTGGTGGTCACGGCTTCTTTTCCGCCGGCGATATTCGCGACTTTCGTGTCAGCCGTCTCGGCCTTTCTGCCCTTGATCGGATCTGCAACTGCGGAGACGAGCTTCTTCACTGTCTCGGTGAGGTCTTCACCATTCAGGGCCTCGTTCTGCATATCTGCTTTCGCGAACACCTGCGGGATCCTGCCGAGGATGCCGGTCAGAAGATCTCCGCCGCCTTCCTGCTTCGCACCGCCGCCAAAGTCGTAGAACTTCGCATTCTTGCCGACTTCCGCCATGACGGTCGCGATATTGGTGGCCACCTGTACTCTGGTGTTCTGCTCGATCTCGATCCTCTTGAGCTCGAAGTTGACCTTGTCGTTTGCAGCCTGTGCATCGGAAAGAGCACGTGCTGCTTCTGCTTCCGCTTTACCTTTCGCTTCGATCGCTTCCGCCTCCGCCTTACCCTTGGCCTCGATGGCCTGAGCTTCCGCCTTACCTTTGGCGATAGTTGCGGTTGCTTCTGCATCCGCCTGAACTTTTACCGCTTCTGCCTCTGCAGCTGCCTCGGTCTTTCTTGCGGTAGCGGCGCCTTCCGCTTCGAGTTTTCTGGCTTCTGCAGCACCGTCTGCTTCGGTCTTTCTGGCCTCTGCTTCTGCCGCTGCTTCGCGAGTCTTTCTGACGGCGGCTGCTTCTGCTTCACCGGCTGCGGTCAGCTTCTGTGCCTCGGCATTACCTGCCGCGGATACTTTCTTCGCCTCCGCTTCACCGGCAGCTTCCGCCTTCTTTCTCTCGGCCTCTGCCTGAGCATTGATGACCGTGGTCTTCTTCTGTGTCTCTGCTCTGGTGATCTCGACTTCCTGCTGCTTCAGTGCGGCACGGTTTGCCTGCTCTGCTTTCGTTACCAGAACGGTACCCTGCTTCTCGGCAAGCTGCTGGTTGATCGCTTCCTGCTCGAGGTCGGCAGCCATCTGTGACTTCACCTGCTCACGTGCGGTCTCCGCCATGAACTGCGCTCTCTTAACGTCTGTGTCACGCTGGCGCTCTGCAACAGCGACCTGCGCGTCGAGTTCTTTTTCCTGAGCGATACGGTCTGTCTCGGCTCTCTTCTCACGCATGGACTGCTCGGCCTCTGCGGAGATATTTGCCGCGTCACGGCGTCTGGTCTCTCTGTCTCTTGCGGCTAAGTCCTTGTAATAGGTGCTGCCTGCTGCGTCCTCGACCTCGTGGATCGACAGGATCGTGTTAAATCCGAGATCCTTCATCTGTGCGGAGATCGATTCCTTGACCTGATCGTCGAGCTTGTCTTTTCCGTTCATGACCTCTTCCGGTGTCATCTTCGCGATTACTGCACGTACACCGCCGGACACGACGTCCAGGATGACTCTCTCGAGTTCCTTGTCATTTTTATCAAGGAAGTTGCAGACCGCTCTCTGCAGGCTCTCATTTGAAGAAACATCCGGATTGTAAGCTACTGCCCAGTCGATCTGGATCGGTACACCGGTCTGTGTCTTTGTGACATCGCCCTCGACCTTCGCCGTTCTTACACAGAGATCGAAATACTTCGCTTTCTGGATGAACGGGATGACCACGCGGCCGCCTGCTCTCTTGATCTTCGGATTGCCGTACTTGTCGGTCGCGCCGACACCGGATACGACCAGTGCCTCGTTACCTTTGGCCGTCTTGATCATCGCGAACAGAATAACTGTGATCAGGATGATTCCTCCGACGATCGATGCAATTAAAATAATGATTTCCGTTGTCATAATCCCTACCTCCCTACCGTCAATGTAATTGATTGATTATGATGCGCGGGCTCTTTCCTTTCTCCTGAAAGCTCACCTCACGCTTGTATATATTCTAGATTTCGGCGGATGCGGAATAAATGGATACCGGATATCCGCGGAATCTCATATTTTCACCGCCCGATGCAAATATGAAATGTTATTTCGCAGCGGGCATATTCCTTCCGGCAGCATGCGGTCCCGAAGCGATATGCCCCTCGCCGGAAGTGCGATATTGTCATAGATATTTGTTATTTAGAATTCTGTAGTATAATGAGACGGTATGGTCATTCTTTCTTCCCTTCCGAAAAGCACTTGAAGGGGAGGATGAAGGGCTTCCGAGGGGGATTTTTCTTATGTCACAAACGTATTATGCCAATCCGGGGGCAGCGCCTGTCCAGGCGGCTCCGAACAACAGCGTCAACAGTCTGAGCGTGACCATCTTCGATGGTATTCAGACTCCTGCCACGTATCTTTTGAACAGCTTCGGAAAAGCACAGATCACGTTCGGCCGTGCTCCGAATAACGACCTGGTCCTATACTCACCGATCGTATCGTCTCTTCACGGACGTTTCATTTTCCAGAACGGCCGCTGGTATATCGAAGACCGCTCCGTATTCGGCGGGACCCCGAGTAAGAACGGCTTGATCTACAACAACTCCTATCTCGATTCGAGAGTCATCAGCGAAGGTGACTTCGTCCGTATCGACGATGGCGTGCAGACGATCGCCGATGGTGTCCTCTTCATGTTCTCTTCGAATGAGCAGCAGAAGAGATGGAGCATGATGCCCCTTCAGGGAATAAATGAGATCCGCATCGGACGTGATCCGAACTGCCAGATCTACTTCCCGCATATCAGTGTATCGAGACTTCACGCAAGGATCGTCCGCACCAATCAGGGATTCTTCCTCTACGACAACTCCAGTAAGAACGGCGTCGTAGTAAACAATCAGAGAGTGAAGGGCACTTGCCGCCTGAATGAAAAAGACGTGATCATGATCTCCAACAACAAGATCATCTTCACCTCCAATCTTCTCTTCTTCGCCAGCTTTAATTCCGGTATTTCCGTCGATGCGGAAAACATACTCATCTCCAGAGGTTCCGGCAAAAATGCTTTTGCCACTCCGTATCCTATGGATATCAACATCCGTCCGGGCGAGCTGATCGCCATCGTCGGATGCTCCGGTGCAGGTAAGTCCACGATCATGAACTGCATGTCCGGTTATCTGCAGCCGTCCCAAGGTCATGTCAGCATCAACGGTACTGACCTCTATGAGAACTTCGACTCCTTAAAAGAGATCATCGGATATGTTCCTCAGGCGGATATCGTCTATGACAACCTGTCCGTCTTCGATATGCTGATGTACACCGCGAAGATGCGTCTGGCAAAAGAACTTACCCTCGAGGAGCGGAAAGCCGCGGTGGAGCGCGCGATCCGGATGGTCGATCTGCAGGAGCACCAGCAGCGCCTGATCAAGAAGCTCAGCGGCGGCCAGAAAAAGAGAGCCAGCATCGCGGTCGAGCTTCTTTCTGACCCGAGTCTTCTCTTCCTCGATGAGCCGGCTTCCGGTCTCGATCCGGGAACGGAAAAAATGCTGATGGAATCTCTCCGGAAAATGGCCGATGGCGGAAAGACCGTCATCCTCGTTACCCACAGCGTACTGCAGCTGCAGATGTGCGACCGCATCATCTTCATGGGTAAAGGCGGACGACTCTGCTTCTTCGGAAGCTACCAGGAGGCAATGGCCTTCTTCAATATCACCGATATCGTCGATGTCTATAACATCCTTTCCAATGACCCGGAGAACTGTGCGCAGAGATTCATGGCCTCCAGGCCGAAGGTCAGAGCAAGGATCCAGAGCACCGGGCGCACGACCATCCCGAAGAGACAGAAACAGTCCGAGATACCGGTGCTTTTCTCGAGGTATCTGAAACTGCTGTTTAATGACCGGCAGAGAGCATTGATCCTGTTCCTGCAGGCGCCGGTCCTCGGTATACTTATCTCCCTGGTTAAGAAGGGAGAGCCCTTCGAGACCGGGCAAAGCGCGACGAACCTTCTTTTCGCGCTGGCGTGTGCCGCATTCTTCATGGGTATGTATAACTCGATCCAGGAAGTCTGCAAAGAACGAAACATCGTGAAACGTGAGTTCATGGCGGGCATGTCCCTGAACTCGTATCTCCTTTCCAAGGTCTACGCGCTGGCGGCCGTCTGTGGTGCGCAGAGCCTGCTGCTCTCGTCCACATTCTGCATCCTGGTCGGAACCCCGGATGGCCTGATGATGCCGGGCTTTATGGAAATGTTCGTAACGACATATCTCACTGCGCTCGCGGCAAGTTCGATCGGACTTCTTTTGTCCGCACTGTTCACGAATCCGGACCGCGCGCTGACAGTCGCGCCGCTTCCGATCCTCGTACAGATCCTTTTCTCCGGATTGATCTTCGATCTGAGCGGAGTTACGGATGTGCTCTCCTGGATCGTTGTCTGCCGCTGGAGTATGGAAGGATACGGAACGACGGCGAACCTCAACCAGTTCATCCGTATGGGCGAGAATAAGAGCTATGAGTACACCAGCGGACATATGATGCTTGTCTGGTTCATCATTATCCTGATCATCGCGGGATCGCTGTTCATCGCGCAGAGAGCGCTGTCCTCCCTGTCGTCGAAGGATAACAAGTCTTAATATGGAAAACGAAGAAAAAAAGCCGAAAAAGAAAATGCGGACCAGAACGAAGGTCATTATCGCGGTCTCTGCGGTCCTGGCCGTTCTGATCGCGGTCGCGGTCGGTGTATTTATGTACATCAAGGCTTCTCCGGAGTGGGCGCTGAAAGAGATCGTCTCGGACATCAAATCAGACGGCATCGAGGGACTAAAGGCGCACTCTACGGAAGCCTTCTGCAAGAAGATCGAGAAGATCGAAAACTATGCCAAAGAAAAGGGCATCGGGACATCTTCCGGCGACGACGGTCAGGATACCAAGAGTAGATTACAGTATCTGAAGGACGATGCGAAAAATTATATCGCCGCGGAACTTCTTTCCAAGATCAAAGACATCGACTGGGGTCTCGAGGATGTCCGGCATGGCAGAAAGAGCGCGGATGTCGTCGTGACTTTCGATTACAGTAAAGATTTTAACGGAACATTTGAGATCAACATGGTAAAAGAAGGCGGCAAATGGAAGATCGATAATGTCGATCTTTCAAAGTGCATCGGAAGCGCGCTGAAGAGCATCCTGTCCTTTTTCTGATAGTTGCCGTGGGCTCCGGGGAAAGCCGGATCAAGGCTCCCTGCCGCGGGCATTCCGCAGTTCTTAGAATTTCTTTTTGAGTGTAAGGATATTTTTGCCGTCCGTATACTCGTACTTCACGTCGTCCATGGTCTTCTGCGTCATGAAGATGCCCAGTCCGCCGATCTCCCGCTCTTCCGCGGAAAGCGTGACATCCGGTTCTTCCGCCGACAGCGGATCAAATTGCACACCGCTGTCGATAAAGACGATCTCAGAAGTCTGATCCGCGATACGGATCTTTACCGTGGCATCGCCTTTTCCGCCCTTATCTTTATAGGCATAGTGCGCGATATTGACGAATATCTCCTCCACTGCAACGCTGATCTGCATCATCGGTTTCATCGGGCAGGAGGCGGCCTCGAGCTTCTCCTCGACGAACTTCTGAACATCGGGAAGTGCTTTTACATCGGCATCCACCGTGATCTCATCATACTTTAGTGAAGCATCTTCAGTCTTCACGGTCCCACCTCCGTTATACTTAAAGCTCAGCATCGTTATATCATCAAACTGCGGAGCGCTCCTGACGAACTTATTGATCGCAGCCATCATGTCCGAGTCGATCTGCGTGACGTCTCTGTCCTTTTTCTCCGGATCATTTAACGTCTCCAGAACACGATCCATGCCGAAAAGCACCTGGTCATGGTTCGTTGCTTCCGCCACGCCATCGGTATAAAGGAAGATCACATCGCCGGGGGAAAGGGTGATCCGCTCCTCTTTGTAGCGGATGCCCTCGATGCAGCCGACCGGCGGGGAGTTCTTGCCTTTTACCACTGAAAACGGCTTATCGCCGCGCTTAAAGATCGGGTACTCGTGGCCGGCGTTGGAATAGACCAGTTCACCGGTCGACAGCGTCAGGATACCCAGCCAGACCGTCACGAACATGTTGAGGTCATTGTTCTCACAGAACTGGTCATTCAGATTTCCGAGGATCCTCGCGGTACTGCCCTTCTTGCCGAGCACGAGCGTCTGGCTCTTGACGAGGGACTTACTGACCATCATATACAGCGCCGCCGGAATACCTTTGCCGGAGACATCTGCGATGACAAGTGCGATATGGTCGTCATCGATCAGGTAAAAATCGTAGAAATCACCGCCGACTTCTTTTGCCGGGGTCATGGATGCATAGATATCGAAATCATGCCTGTTCGGAAACGGCGGGAATACGCGCGGGAGCATGTTCTCCTGGATGATCCTCGCCATGTGGAGTTCGCTCTCGGCGACGGACTTCTCTTTTCCCTGATCGACATTCAGGATGCAGTACATCAGAAGGAAGGTCATCATCGCCACATAGCCGAACGGTGAAAGGCCGTAGGTAAAGGCCGAGATGACACCTGCGATGATCGGTGCCGCCGAGTATATAAATATGCAGATGATCTGGTGGCGCTTGAATCGTCTTCTCGCGATCACGACAAGGATCAGCGTCATAATAACGACGACTACGGAATAGATATACGAGAGCGGGAAAAATGCTTGGCGGCTATATACGCCGTCTTCGTTTACAGTAAAATAGTAACCGAACTGCACATTCAGGATACGGATTGCGATAGCGACCAGCACACCGAGGCGGAAAGCCACATCATACTTATGGCTTCGTTCTTTCTCCACATTCAGGAATGTGATGACATACCGCCAGAAAATGTAGGCCAGCATCGGCGTCGTGCAGTAATAGACCGTGTTGACCCATAGATTCACTTCTCGAAGGTCTGCTCTTCCATCGACGAGCCAGGCGATCATATCAGTGTACAGGCCGAACATATCGACCACGATCAGCAAGAGGAAATAACTGAGGTTCGGGCCGCGCCACTGCTTGTCCATGATGCAGCAGATATAAAGAATATAACCGAGGAACATCGCACCGAGTTCAAGTGTGATATTGATGATACGGATCGGTTCCTGGTTCTCGACATGCAGGCCGACCATGGCGCAGATCGCCAGCGCTATCCCCGCAATAAACAGAAGCGAACCGCGTAACGGCTTAAATTTGTAAGACTTGGAATCCTGTGCTGTATCCATAATCGACAAGTCCTCCGTCCTTAATATGCAAAAAGCACCGGGAGCAGTTTCTGCCCGGTGCCCGATCTGTTACTCGATCGTCAGGATATCGGAAAAGCCTGTAACATCGAAGATCTCCATGATCATCTCTTTGACGTGGATGACCTTCATGCCGCCTTTTTTGCTGAATGCCTTATAGTTGGCAAGCAGAACACGAAGTCCGGCGGAAGAGATGTACTCGACACCTTCAAAGTCAAAAACCAGTTCATCGACAGTATCGGTCACCGGCTGAAGTGCAGCTTCGAGTTCTACAGCAGTATTCGTATCCAGTCGTCCTTCCAGAGCGAATGTCGCCTTGGATCCTTCTATCGTCTTTTTTATGTTCAGCATGAGAGAACCTCCTCACTACGCTTATTGGGGCGGTGTCGCCCTTCTCTTTTGGGCGGCATCGCCTTTTGCTTATTATATCATACAGCCGTGACCTCAAGCGGATGACCTCCGGAAGAGCTTAATTGCCGTACGTGAAGCAGATAATAAATCCATCGTCTTCTTTCTTTAAGACCTTCGCGTATTTGCGGTCACCGTTTTCTTTCAGCATGATGTTCGACCGCTCCGGGAGCTCCAGTTCTGCTCTGATCAGCGCATATCTTCCGTCTTCCGACCGTTTGATGATCCTACAGCTGTGCTCCTGCTCGATGACGGTCTTTCCTTCCAGGAGGAAAAGCGGACAGGAAACCTCGGAAGTGCTTTTCCAGATGATCTCCTCTTCTTCTCTATCGATAAATAGGTCATCTCCGATGCCGGTCACCTCATAGTAGCTGACCGCCTTCGTTCCGCCCTTCGGGAAGAAACTGTCCTCGGATACATATTCGAAATTCTCCGGGATCAGGTTCTTCGTATTCTCCGAAACAAGCGTCTGCCCGCCGACCGTAAGTCCTTCCAGGCGTCCCGTGAGATTGACCGCGGCACCGACGCAGCCGTACTTCATCTTCTTTTCGGAACCGATATTTCCGACAACGACAGTACCGGAATTGATGCCGATACCCATCTCAAGCTTCGGATATCCGTGTTCCTGATTCCAGGCATTTACTTCCTGCATGCAGTTCTGCATCTCGATCGCACAGCGGACTGCTCTGGATGCATGGTCGGGAAGATCTTTCGGCGCTCCGAAAAGAACGAAGATCCCGTCGCCGAGGAACTCGATCACCGTGCCGCCGTATCTCTCAATAATGGCCACCATCTGCTCAAAATAATGATTCAGAAGATCGATCAGATCCTGCGGCGGAAGGCTTGCTGAAATGGCCGTAAATCCTCTCAGATCAGAAAGAAGGACCGTCACTTCCTGTGACACGCCGCCGCGCTTCTGGCCTTCCGAAGTCGTGAGAACGTAGTCGGCGATGTCCGGAGATGTATATCTGGCAAATGCCGCCTCAGTCCTGATCAGCTTCGTTAAGTCCGTGATAACGAGAAGGTAGGCCGCCAGCTCTTCCTTATAGTAGGTCAGGCGGATGTGAAGGTTATGCCGCTCCCCCTCGTAGTTTACGTAATCGACGATCGCCTCATGCGACTGAAGCTTACTCGTTACAGTATCGATAAACATCTGGATCAGGTCGTCATTATCTTCGACATACGGGATCGATTTCCAGATCTTGAGGTGATCTTCTGCCGAGATCCCGAGAATCTTTTCCGCCACGGGATTGGCCATCAGAAGCTCACCGGAAGTGCTGATCACACAAATACCATCATCTGATTTTTCGACGAAATATCGCGCCTGCTCCGCAGAAAAATTCTCAAACATCTATATCTCCATTTATTCATTCTTTAGCTGTTCCACTTATAGCTGTTACAGGCTTATGCATCAACTATGGGCGGGTCACTGATATCTGCCGCAAAGATCAGAGAGTTCCCTGCAGGCAGCAAGATAATCACCGTTCAATACTCTCAGGCGGTAGGAAATATGCTTGAGGATCGCCTCCACCTTCTCCGGAGACTCTTCCATCATTTTCTCGAGATCCTCCGGACGGAGGATCTCAACGCAGGTATCTTCCGTTTCCGCGATGGCGGTAGCGGATCTCAGATCGTCCGATACCATGCCCATCTCACCGAAATACGAGCCCGGATGAAGCATCGTCAGAAGCAGCTGCTTATCTGTCCCGTAATTACTGTATATCCCGACAGAACCGCTATAGATCAAATACATACATCTGGCATATTCTCCCTGCTTAAAGATCACGGTTCCCTGTCTGTATATCTCGATATTTGACGGCCGGTCCTCATTGATCGTAGCCGAGACTTCGCGCTGTGATTCAACGGACGGCACGTCCGCATAATTCGCTTTATTTGTACTTCCCGCCTTATTTCCGGAAGAAGGGAAAATCGCAGAAGAGTAAAGGGCAAGTGCTTTTCGCACCTTAGAAAGAAGCGGTTCCTCCGCCTTACGCTCTGCATTTTTCACGGCTTTCAGTTCATTTTTTACTTCGTTATAGTCTTCCGTCATCGTTCTGATGCGGCTACCGAGCTGCTTCATGATCTTAAGGATCATCTCCGGCCTTTCCTTAAAGTACGACATGAGATCTTCCTGCGTGATCTCCAAAAGGCGGACATCCTCTTTCGCAATGATGGTGGAGCTTCTCGGATAATCCTCCACAACGGCCATCTCTCCGAAGATCTTTCCTACGCCGAGAACGGCCAGGGGAAACTCATCTTCTTCAGCGTAATTCGCAATAACTTGTACAGATCCTTCGATGATCTGGAATAGGCTTTTCCCTTCATCGCCCTGCTTGAAGATCACTTCGCCCTTGGAAAAACGTCTCTCTGTTTTCATCGGTTCGAGCCTCCTTGCTTATAATCAATCATATTTTACAACACAGGATAATAGAAAAATACCGATTCCACGCAAAGTTAATACATTGTTTAATTTATTATGGCTCATACAAATGACTATTCTGTCACTGCCACGTCATGTCAAAGTCATTTGCGAAAAATAAAATGGACTTAACAAATCACCTGAAAGCTATTTCCAATTGACACAATGGGAGGACATCTATGAAGAAAACAACACGAAACATTCTTGCTATGGCACTCGCCGCACAGATGACAGTTTCACTTGCGGCCTGCGGTTCAAAGAAAAAAGACGATGGTTCTGCTTCCGCAGCGGGCGCTGGAAGCGGCAGCACCGGCGCCGCTACAGCAGGAGACAGCACGGGCGGCGCAAAAGCAGCATCATCCGGATCCGGAAAGATCGTCAAAGAGAGCGACCCTTACTTTCTCGTAAACGCCGCTAAACTGCAGGCAAAAATCAATCAGGAAAAGGAAGTCCGGTACAGCGATCAGAACGCACATTATATCGCAGGCGATCTGGTCATCTCGGAAGTAATCGTCGATTATAAGATTCCGGATGATATTCAGAAAGAACTCGACAGCATGAATCTCAACGATGACAAACAGCTCGAAAAGTACAACAAAACTTTTGACGATTACTTCGAGAGAAGTCTGCAGATCTTTAACATGAACGGCGAATTCCTCTCCTCTCTTCCTCTGGACGATAGTACAGAATTCATCGGTGCTTATCCCGGAGCAAATGACGAGATCCTGATCGTCTGCAGTAAGATGAACATAGCAGACTGCTCTGCCAAACCAGTGCTTTTCGTAATATCAAAAACCGGTGAAAAGCTGCGTGACATCAATGTAACTGTAGATGGCGATCTTGTCGGACTCTCCATCCATGCACTGGAAAATGGAAATTACATCCTGTCTGGTTACGGTTGCATCTATTTAGTTAATGCCGAGGGTAAACAGATCGCCAAGGTTGAGGACCCGAATTTTACCGGAATTGTCTTGTGTTCAGGCGGCAAGTGGTATGCAGCAACTATGAAAATAACCGCGGACGGAGAAACCGCACAGATTCAGGAATTCGATGCCGATCAGGGGAAACTGATCGGAAAACCGGTAGTAACAAGTAATGACGTTTTTTATGTCAACCAGGGAAAGCAGGACTGCTTCGTCATGGACTCGAATGGCGTCAATAAGCTTGACCTTGCAAACAATACAAAATCACAGGTAATGGCCTGGAAGGACACGGATATCAACTTTATGACAATCGATATCAATGGTGGACAGATCTTATCAGAAAATGAAATGACGTTCTTCCAAAGATCGTATATAGAAGATAACGGCCGTGATTCCATGGATCGGAAGGCCAGCGGCGCAGCTGAAATTTCCGTCGTAAAGCTCACCAAGACAGATAAGAATCCTCACGCAGGAAAAACGATACTCAAACTCGGAATGAACGGAGAAATCTCTTCGGATTTCGTCGAAAAAGTTCTCCAGTACAACCAGGATGAGTCAAAAGCAGCAAGGATCGAGATCACCGACTATGCCACCGATAGAAGCGATCTTTCTTTTGAGTGGGGCGGTAATCCTGCGATCGATTCCAAGAACGCCGCTCAGCTTCAGCTCGATATGTTAAGCGGAGAAGGCCCGGACATTATCGTTGGATTCTCCGGTGCTTCGCAGTTCAATGATCCGTCGATGCTCCTTGACCTGAATACATATCTTGACAACGACAGCTCGATCAACAGGGAAAACTACTACGATAATATTTTCCGCGCCTTTGAAACCGACGGGAAGCTCTATACGATCCCTCTCACCTACAGCATCGAGGGCCTTGCCGCCAACGGAAAGTATGACGGAGTAAAAGAGAAATGGACATATGCGGACTTCAATCAGATGGCTGCTTCCCTGCCCAGTGACAAGATACCGCTAAGTTCGGACTCTTATGACAGACTTCTGCGTGCGTGGATGATGCACCAGTCCTCTCTGTTCGTCGATTATGCGAACAAGAAAGTAAACTTCGAATCTGACGAGTTTAAACAGCTCCTGGAAACCATCAAGAAATATGGTGAGACACAGAATAAGAATTCAGGAGCACCGGAAGATCCTATGTTCGCTCGCAATCTTCGTATGAATGACGACATCGGTTTTCTAAATGATACGATTGCAGCATGCAGTGTTTCACTGAATGATCTGGAGCAGTATTGCATGCTTCTTAGACATAAAGACATTAAAGTCATCTTTACCGGTATCCCGTCGGCTTCCGGAATGGGAATGACCGCACGCGGACATCTCACGATGTCGATCGCTGCGGAATGCAAAGATCCTGATGCAGCCTGGAACTTCATCTCTTCCTTCCTTGCGGAAGATGTCCAGCAGCAGCTGAGCTTCAATTCTGACATGTTACCGATAAACAAGAATGCATTTAAGACAAATTGCAAAACATCGATCGAGGTCAATCAGGCAGAGCTGAAACGGCTGCGTGAAGAAGCCAAGGATCTCCCGCCGGAGAAGGTAGGCGATCTTTCCAATGCAGTCGAACTCACACAGGAAAAAGCAGATGCTCTTGAAGCCCTGATCAGTTCCGTAGAACATGCACAGTCCTCTGATACGGATGTAATGGATATCATCCTTGAAGAAGCCGCCGGTTTCTTCGCAGGACAGCGTTCCATCGATGATGTATGCAAGAATATCCAGAACAGAGCATCTCTCGTAGTTCAGGAAAGATAAGGAGGTATTTCATAAGCTGAGGCAGCCGCTCTGGATCACAGCAGCAAAGATGCTTGTATGAATACAGACAGGCGCCGGGAAAAGTGCTTTTGGAAAATAAGAAATAAAGCAGATGAGAATGGGAAGGACTTGCAATTCTTCCCATTTTCATATAGGCTTTCTCTTGACGATATCGATATATTAAGGAGACAAAAGATGGATGTAGTTTGCCTGGATATGGAAGGTGTGCTGGTTCCGGAGATCTGGATCGCGTTTGCGGAGGCGTCGGGTATCCCCGAGCTGCGCAGGACGACACGCGATGAGCCCGATTACGATAAGCTCATGAAGTGGAGACTTCAGATCCTCAAGGAGCACGGTCTCGGACTCAAGGAGATCCAGGAGGTTATTGCGACCATCGATCCGCTCCCCGGTGCGAAGCAGTTTCTCGATTCGCTCCGTGCCGAGGCACAGGTCATCATCCTGAGTGATACTTTTACGCAGTTCGCCATGCCGCTGATGGCAAAGCTCGGTTATCCTACGCTCTTCTGCAATACACTCGAGGTCGCACCGGATGGCGAGATCACCGGATTCAAGATGCGTATCGAGAACAGCAAACTGACGACGGTGAAGCATCTGCAGGCGATGGGCTTTGATACGATCGCAGCGGGTGACAGTTTCAACGACCTGGCGATGATCCAGGCGAGCCGCGCGGGCTTCCTCTTCCGCTCGACGGACGCGATCAAGAAAGCATATCCGCAGCTGCCGGCATACGAGGAGTTCGATGAGTTCCTCGAAGCGATCCGGGGCGCGCTGAGAAGCTGAGAAAGTTCAGTTGAAGCCGCAAGGCGAGTGCTTTTCGAGAAGAAATGAAATGACATTAACAAAGACGGAATCGAAGATGCGGTTCCGTCTTTTTTATACGTCGTTTTTTCTCAATTGCGATTTTTCGACGCAATTGTATTTTGCACAATACGTCGTTTTTGGCGAGACCTATGAAAAAGACGTAAAAAAATGGGTCCAAATACGTCGCTTTTCAAACATCTTCTTTTTAGACGCAAATTCCGATTCGAAATTACGTCGTATTCATAGAAATTCAAAATCCGACGTAAATTACGCCTAAAAAATACGTCGAAATCAGCACAAAGCTTTATTTCGACGTTTCGTATATAGAACTTATCACTCCACACATGAATCAATCATAGAAATATGTCTTTCACGCTTTTGCGAAAAAGTTCCTGGTCAAATGGGTGATCTTCCGTTTCTGCCGTGATAATGAGATTCTTGCCTATGAAGATTCCGTTTTTCTGATAGACTTTGAATTTCCACATCTGATCCTCCAGATAACCAGGTTTGTCCAATCGGCCAAGGTGTTCGTGATACATGATCCGCCGATGTGCAGTATTAAGAAGCGTGAAGTCCGGATGAAGGACAATGTTCCCATCCAAACTCAAAGCGCATTCATATCGATATGGAATGCCCATTTCAAAATAGATATTCGCAATAGATGCCTCCGACTTAGATCTGACAAGTTCACCTTTCCTCGTCTTGAACTTCAAGTGTTCCGGATGACGATTAGATTTCTCATACATCTGCGTATTCCACAAACAACAAAAAGTTTCCTCATCGATCAGATAAGGTGTCACTCTTTTCTTTCGTACATCACCCAATAAAGCATATTCTCTATCAGCATTTTCTTCGTTCAACAATTTCAAATAAGCGTCGATTTCTTTGATCTCACGACATGCTTTAGAAATCATTTTTTCCGAATATCCTTTTTGCGCAAGCTGATCGATCACTCTTGTATTGCTTTCTGCGATGTATTTTTTCTTGCCAGACTTCTCTACGTGATAAAATCTCACTTTTTCTTTGCTTGCGTCGATTCGTAGCGTTCCCTCCGGCCTGCTTTTTCGATTGCTTTTTCCAGAGATTGTTTTCGAATTAGAAGTTCGCGCTTCAAGCTATCCATCTGATCTTCCCTTCTTTCTTGTTTATTCTTCGCGAAAAGCACTTTTCCTGCAGTTTCTGCATCACCTGCATTGCGCGCTCTTCCTGCAGTATTTTGCTTCATGTCTTTCTGCGGCGTCGTGCTCCTATTGAACATCGGAGACGTTTTGAGAAGCAATATTTTATATGAGTAGTTTTGTAAACTTTTCAGGAAGTTTCATCCTGATCGAAGTTCAAGATCAGCGAACGAAAAAACTCCCGGGTCCGCTT
>ONFC01000022.1 GCA_900317035.1 uncultured Eubacteriales bacterium | reverse complement strand
GTCTGGCGGCAGGCCTCTTCCAGTACGGCATTGATCTCAAATCTCTTCATGCTATCCCTCCTTCGAAGTCAGGTTTCTGCCATAGATTATAGCACGGTTTTACACATCGCTGATACAAAGAAAAGGAAGTCTTCACCGATCTTTCTCAAAGAGGTTTTAATTATGAATTTTTTGTAACTTGAATAAGGCAAAAAGTTCCGAAAAAACGGCAGATTTGAAGCCTTCATATGATAGAAGCGAAAAGCACCCTTATGATACAATCAAACTAACAAAATCTGCCGTGTGTCGTAAAGGCGGATAAGAGGATATGCGAAGTAAAGGTGGAACGGTATTTGCGATGAGGGGCAGATGCCGGTATTTGGGGTATGAGAAGATTCCGTGTAAAGATGACGATCATGATCGTACTGGTGGTGCTGGTCAGTACAGGTCTTCTTTCGATCATCAGCTATAGAAGAGCGAAGCAGAGTGTTTTTAACGAGGCGGAAGAAAAATACCGTGTCGAGGCGGCCAAGTATGCGCAGGAACTGACTACCTGGCTGAATGCCAATGCGACGATCGTCGATACGCTGGCGGCGAATATCGAGTACAGCCGTTTCTTCGACCAGGACGGTGCATTCTTTCACAGCTATTTAAAATCCGTCTATGACAGCCTGAACTATAACGGTTACATCTACGATATTTATTTTACTTTCCCGGATAACACGATGGCGTGTGCGTCAGACTTCGTGGCTGACGGAACAGTGGATTTCTCGCATGAACGTGACTGGTATACGGTGGCTGCAAAAACGAATGAGATCTATTACTCCCTGCCGTATATGGATTCCGATACGAAAAAACCGATCATCACGATCTCTAAGGCTGTCCGCGCAGATGGTGAACTGAAGGGCATCATTGCTGCGGATATTTTTGTGAATGTGCTCGTCGATATCATCCATGAAGCAGATGTTGCGGAGAACAGTTACGCTTTCCTGGTCGATCAGGAGATGCATGTGATCGTTCATCCGAATGAAGCCTATGCTTTTTCCGATGAGCCGATCGGGATCCTGGATGTGGAAAATGCTCCGTATATTGATGTGGTTGCCAACATGCGGTCCGGATCTGATGAAACGGTTTATGTCGAGGATTATGACGGAGTCACAAGAGGGATCGTCGTCTCCCGGATGGAGAACAGTGGATGGCATGTAGGTATTGCGACGAGTAAGGCCGAGATGATGAAGGGCCTCGGGGGCCTTGTGAAGAGCTTCCTGATCGCGGCCGGTGTCGCAGCGCTCATCGGCGGTGCTTTCGCCGTTATTCTTGCCTATGTGCAGGATAAGTACAGCAAGCAGCAGCAGGAATATGCCGAGAAGGTACTAAGGCTCGAGAAGCAGGCGGCGGATGAGGCCAGTAAAGCAAAGAGCCGTTTCCTCGCGGATATGTCCCATGAGATCCGCACCCCGATCAACGCGATCCTCGGCATGAATGAGATGATCATCCGTGAGACGGATAACAGGGAGATCATGGGCTACTCCAAGAATATCCGCCAGTCCGGCCAGAACCTTCTCGGGCTGGTCAACAGTATCCTCGATTTCAGCAAGATCGAGAGCGGAAAGATGGAGCTGGTCTGCGCACCGTATAATGTAAAATCACAGCTTTCCTATGTGATGAACTCGATTTCGGAAAGAGCCCGCTCGAAGGATCTGGAGCTGCAGCTCGATATCGATCCTGCGATCCCGGCGGAACTCTACGGCGATAATACCAGGATCAATGAAGTCATCATGAACCTGCTGACAAATGCTGTGAAGTATACGGAAAAAGGGACCGTCACGCTGACGGCAAAGGTGAAGGAGAAAAAGGATGATCCGGAACCGTCGGTACTCCTTTATGTCGAGGTAAAAGATACAGGTATCGGTATCAGAGAAGAAGACATGAAGCGGCTTTTCGAGTCGTTTGAGCGACTGGATGTCGAGAGGAACAGAAACATCGAGGGCACCGGACTCGGTATGTCGGTCTGCACGAAGCTCCTTGATCTTATGGACAGCAAACTCGAGGTAAAGAGTAAATACGGCGAAGGTTCCGTATTCTGGTTCGAGCTGTGGCAGAAGGTCGAAAAAGACGAGCCGATCGGTAAGTTTGAAGTGACCAATGCAGGAGATGAAAGTGATGAAGTGTACAGGGAATCGTTCCATGCACCGGAAGCGCTGATCCTGATCGTCGATGATACGAAGATGAATATCGCAGTCGCCGCCAATCTCCTGAAGAGGACCGGCGTGCGTATTCATACGGCGACCAGCGGAACAGAGGCGATCCACCTGTCTGACGAAAATAAATATGACATGATCCTGATGGATCAGAGAATGCCCGGCATGGACGGAAGCGAAGCGATGAATGAGATCCGCGGCCTGGATAATAAACTCAATGCCAGAACGCCGATCATCTGTCTTACTGCGGATGTCATCCAAGGCGCGAGAGAAAGATATATCTCTCAGGGATTCGATGATTATCTGACCAAGCCGATCAATGCCCGTGAACTCGAGAAGATGATGCTTAAGTATCTCCCGAAGACAGTGCTTTTCACGGCGCTTGCAAAAGCAGGTATCGATACCGCATCCGGCATGCACTTCTGTCAGGATGATGCGGAGATGTATAAGTCGATCCTTTCCGAGTACTGCTCGGAGCAGAAAAATAAACTTCCGAATCTTGAGTCCTGTTATGCATCCCATGACTGGAAGAACTATGAGATCTATATCCACTCACTGAAAAGCACTTCGAAGACGATCGGCGCCAATAAGCTCTTCGAGCTGGCGGCGGATCTGGAAGCGGCTGCGGGACGCGGAGATGAACTGGCGATCGCGGACGGCCACGGCAAAGCGATGGAGATGTACAGGAAGATCGTCCGGGTGATCGAAGAGAATCTGGATGTACAGGATACAAGCGACGAGGAGGAGATCTTCGAATTCCTCCCGGAAGAGAATAACGAGGACTAAGAGGGGGTTCTTATGGCAAAGTGGGTTATGGTCGTGGATGATGATACCGCGAACCTGAAGATGGCAGGACATATCCTGAGCAGGAATAATATGCGCGTAACAGCGCTGAAGTCCGGTCAGGCGATGATGGACTATATTCCGGAGAAGGGATTTCCGGATCTGATCCTGCTGGATATTAAGATGCCGGGGATCGACGGATTTGAGACACTGAAGCTTCTCCGCGAATATGAAAAATCGGTCAATGCAGAGACTACTCCGGTCATCTTCCTGACGGCGGATGAAGATACGAATACTGAGACCAGAGGATTTGAGATGGGTGTTTCGGACTTCGTTCGAAAACCCTTTAATCCGGATGTTCTTATGCGACGGATCGACAATGTCATGTCGAGCCGCTCCGAAGTGAAAAGCCTTAGAAGCGAAGCTTCGATCGATAAACTGACGGGGCTTCTGAATAAGGGCGCCAGCGAAGCGGCGCTGACACGCGTTTGTACCACTACGACCGGCTGCCTGATGATGATCGATCTGGACTCCTTTAAACTCGTCAATGATATCTACGGCCATGATATGGGAGATAAGGTCCTCTACGGATTTGCGCAGATCATAAGAAGTGCGGTCCCGGAGGGAAGCACCTGCGGAAGATTAGGCGGCGATGAGTTCGTGGCATTTGCCAAGGACGTGATCACGGACCAGGCGGTCGCGGAGATCTCCGAAAAACTGAATGCCGGCGTGCTCGCGATGGCGAAGGATCTGATGGGCGAAGATATGGATATCCCGCTCGGTGCCTCGATCGGTGCGATCTATGTCCCGCGTCATGGAAATGACTATAATGCCCTGATCATGCTGGCGGATAAGTCGCTGTATTCCGTCAAGAAAAACGGCAAGCACGGCTACAGCCTCTATTGTGCCGATTCTTTTGACGATGAAGATGAGGATGCGCTTCCGGATATCCACGCGATCTCCGAGATCCTGGGCGAGCGCTCGATCCCGGACGTGGCACTGCAGCTCGATAAGGGTTCTTTTTCACCGGTATACAGATATATCATGCGCTATATCGTGAGAAACCGGATATGCGCGTGCAAAGTGCTTTTCACGCTGACGCCGGCGGAAGGAACGGAGAACGAAGAGTGTATCCGTCTTCTGGATGAATTCGGCAATCACATCCGCCAGTCGCTCCGCAAATCCGACATCCTGATGCGTAACCGGAAGAACCAGTATTTCGTCTTCCTGACGGATATCCGTGAGGACTCCACGAGAAAAGTCATCATGCATATCATCGATTCATGGAAAGAGCGGATGGGCGGCGCTCTGAATGTAAGCTACGAGGAGGAATTCCTCGGGAACGAATATGAGAAGAAGATCAATAAGAGAAGAGACCGTCATGTCATTATCGTGGATGATGACGCGATGAATCTGCAGGTGGCAGGAAAGATCCTAAGTTCCGGCGGTATCCGCGTGACGGCGCTTAAGTCCGGAAAAGCACTCCTGTCATTTATCGAGGAAGCCGAAAAAATGCCGGATCTTATCCTTCTGGATGTGAAGATGCCGGAGATGGACGGCTTTGAGACGCTTCGAAGACTCCGTATGATCAGCACCTCTGCATCGAAGATCCCGGTGATGTTCCTGACTGCGGATGAGAGCTCCGGTGCGGAGAGTAAGGGCCTGGCGCTCGGTGCGATGGATTTCCTGAGAAAACCGTTCGTGCCGGAGATACTGCTTCTCCGTGTGCAGCACATGATCGAGCTGGTAACGCTTGAGAATCAGCTGAGCTATGAAGTGCAGAGAAAGACGCAGGAGAACCGGCAGCTTCTCGTACACGTTGTCGAGTCGCTCGCAACGGCGATCGATACGAAAGACATCTACACGAGAGGCCACTCGGGAAGAGTAGCGGACTATGCGAGAAAAATAGCCCAGAAAGTCGGATATACCGAGCTCCGTCAGGAAGAGGTCTATATGATGGGTCTTCTTCACGATGTCGGAAAGATCGGTGTCCCGAATTCGATCATCAATAAAGAAACGAAACTGACCGATGAGGAATTTGCAGTGATCAAGAAGCACCCCGGTATGGGTGCGCAGATCCTCGAAAATATTAAGGAAGATCCGGAGCTCACCATCGCGGCGCGTTTCCATCACGAGAGATTCGACGGGAAGGGATATCCGGACGGGATCTCCGGGTTCGATATCCCGGAGGCGGCGAGGATCATCGCGGTGGCCGATGCCTATGACGCGATGTCGAGTGATCGGAGCTACAGGAAGCGCCTCTCGGATGAGCGGATCATCGAAGAACTTACCGAGGGAAAAGGTACCCAGTTTGATCCGAAGTTTGCCGATGTTATGATCTCGATCATAAAAGAAGAGGCGGGATCCATGCGCAAGGAGGATGCCGATGAGTAATCAAAATGTCTCCACAGAGCAAAAAGAACTGTTCCATTCGTCGCACCTGATGGTGCTGATCACGTTTACGGTCTGTACGATCCTTCTCATCGGTGAATCGGTCCTGATGAAGTGGGAACTGTTCATCCTTCCTTTGATCGTAGTCGCGGTGATCATCTGCTGGGTCGTTCATTTCCGGCAGGATGCGACTCCCACATTCCGTATCAGGATCTATGCGGTCCTGATGATGTGTACGGCTTTTTTCTATGGTATCCACAGGACGAGCACCTTTGATCTTGCCATCGTAATGGCCGTACTGATAGTGCTTTTCGCAATGACGGGAATGAAAGGGATCATCACGCTATGCCAGATCACATACTATGCCACCATGGCATATAACCTTTCTGCGATGGCATATGAGGGAGAGGAGTTCGACAACCTGATGATCACGCGGATCGCGCTGCATCTGGTCCTCATTTTCGTGATCGGCTGGTTTGCCAAGTCCATCATCGATAAGTGGACGCAGGTGATCAGCAATTCGCAGGATGAGATCGAGCAGCTGACCGATGATACGGAAAGGCTCAATGACTTTCTGGCTAATGTTTCCCACGAGATCAGGACTCCGGTCAATGCCGTTATCGGCCTGACGAGCATCTGCATCGACAAATCACAGAACAGAGAGATCCTCGGAGATCTTATCTCCGTACGTGAAGCCGGAAGAAGAGTCGCGGATCAGATCAGCGACATCCTCGACTATTCCGAGCTCGACCGAAAGAAAGCCGTCTGCAACAATGAAGACTACATGTTAAGCTCTGTGCTTCACGATCTTGTGACGGAACTGCGTTCGATCAAGCCGAAGGAAGTGGAGCTGGTCATCGATGTCGATCCGGCGATCCCGGCGGTCATGAATACGGATGTTTCCAAACTGAAGAAGATCCTCCGCTCGCTGATCGGAAACGGATTGAAATATACGAAGAGCGGCGGTGTATATGTCCGTATCATATGCGAGAAGCAAAGCTACGGCGTAAACCTCTGTATCGAGGTCACGGACACCGGTATCGGTATGTCGGAATATGAGCTCGAGAGAGTCTTCGACGGATTCTATCAGGCGGATTCCGGGCGTGCCAGAATGGGTGGAGGCCTCGGCCTGGGCCTTTCGATCGTGTCCGGATTCGTCGCTCTTCTCGGCGGTTTCATGACCGTCAGCAGTAAAGAAGAAAAAGGAACATCGGTGCATGTCAGCCTTCCGCAGAAGGTCATCGATCCGACATCCTGCATGTCGGTCAATAATCCGGAGCAGCTGATCCTGGGTGCTTACCTCCACTTCGAGAAATATCCGGATCCGCAGGTGCGTGATTACTATAATTCCATGGTCCTGAATATCGTAAAGGGTCTGGGTGTCCAGATGCACCGTGTAAGTAATCCGGAAGACTTAAAACTCCTCCATAGCACGATCCATATGACGCATCTTTTCATCGCGGAAGAAGAGTATGCATCCAATGTCGATATGATCGAAGAATATGCGAAGGATATGATCGTCGTCGTTGTCGCAAACGATGACTTCCATCTTGCTGACGGATCACTCGCAAGAGTCATGGAGAAACCTTTCTACTGTTTCCCTGTCGTCTCGATACTGAATACAAGCATTCATGATAAGCAGAGCGCAGGGTTTAAGATGTTCTGCAAGGGCGTACGCGCACTGGTCGTCGATGACGAGCCGATGAACCTTGTCGTCGGAAAGAGCATCTTCAGAAATTATGGTATGGAAGTGACGACGGTCCTTTCGGGACAGGAGTCGATCGATATCTGCAGAGAGCAGACTTTCGACATTATTTTCATGGATCACATGATGGGTGGTATGGATGGCGTCGAAGCGATGAAGAAGATCCGTGCGGATGTATCCGGCAAGAACGGAGAAGTGCCGATCGTAGCTCTTACTGCAAACGCCATGAGCTCTGCCAAGCAGATGTTCCTCGCAGAGGGCTTCGACGGATTTGTCAGTAAGCCGATCGAGACCGAGGAACTGGAACGTGTCCTGCGCCAGGTACTCCCGAAATCCATGGTCACGTATGAAGAGATCGATGAGAAAGAAGAGGCTCCGGCTGACTTTGAAGAGATGCGTAAAGATACTTCTCCGAAGATAACTCCGATCTCGCTTCGTGAACAGCTCAAACCGTACGCGGTCGATACGGACGGCGGTCTGAAATACTGCATGAACGACTTCGATTTCTATAAGTCGCTCCTGGTTCAGTTTGCGATCGAATCCGAAGAGAAGATCCCCCTGATCGGAAGATATTATGAATCTTCTGACTGGAAGAATTATGAGATCCTCGTGCACGCACTGAAGAGTACATCGAAAATGATCGGCGCAGGTGCTTTTTCCGAATCGGCAAAAGCACTGGAAATGGCCGCGAAAGAAAAACGGGAAGAATTTATCGCCGAGAACCATTACCCCATGATGGGTGAGTACAGCCGTCTGGCAAAGGGCCTGGCTTCGATCCTGGCCGAGGAGATCCACTCTGCCAAAGAAGAGAGGAATGAAGAGATCAAGGAAGATTCTTAGGAAGCGGAAGAAGAAATCATGGAATTCTCCGCAGGTGACGATTCACCGGAAAAAAAGGAAAATGACGAGGAGATCCTCGAGTTTATCCCGGATGATGAGGAAGGAGGTGTAGAGAAATGAAAGGTATCATTGACTACATTTTCAGACCCTCAACACACGATGCGGAAGTCGAAAAGTCCATCTATAAAGGAATGGTAAGGACGACTCGTGCGATGGTAGCCTTTACCATGGCATTCGTCTTTGCGTTTTTCTGCTGGACCCTGATCGAGCCTTCGGCCTTCGATAACAGCCTGCCGCTGCACAGGATCCTCTATCTTTCGTTCCTGCTCACAGGCTGCTTCTGGCTGATCCTCGTGAATTACGCGCTGAAGGATTTTGACAGCAGATATAAGGTCATGCATTTCTCAAGTCCGTTCCTGGGCATCATGATGTATGGTCTTTGCATCGCGCTGTCTTTTGTTAATGTACATTTCAATTCATATATTGATACGACGATCTTCCTGGCGGTCTCCCTGATGGTTCCGATATGCATTTATCTTAAGCCGCTGGAGTATATCTGCCTGGTTACGGTTGCGGATGCGGGCATGGGTATTCTGGTCTACATAGCGTATTCGAAGAAGCATATCACTACTCAAGAGTCTTTCGTAAACTTTACGGTGTTCCTGGTGTTCCAGCTGGTCATGGGTATCGTCATGCTCTACACGAAGTACTGCCTGCAGAAAGAAATCGTTACCGCGAACCGTCAGCATCAGGAGATCGAGATGCTCAATAAGGCACAGAACAGCTTCTTCTCGAACATGAGCCATGAGATCAGAACTCCGATCAATACCATCATCGGATTAAATGAGATGATCCTCCGTGAAGATGTCAGCGAGGAGGTCATGGAAGATGCCGCGAATATCAAGTCGGCAGGCAAGCTCCTTCTTAACCTTATCAATGACATACTCGATATGAGTAAGATCCAGTCGGGACGTATGCAGCTTCTTTCCGCGCCGTATCAGACCGGAGAGATGCTCTCGGACCTCGTCGGCATGATGTGGATCCGCGCCAAGGAAAAGAAACTGGAATTCCATGTCGATGTATCTCCGGATATTCCAAATGAACTGATAGGTGATGATGTGCGTATCAAGCAGATCCTCATCAATGTCCTCAATAACGCGATCAAATACACGAAAGAGGGCTCCGTATCGCTGTCGGTCCAGTGCGAGATGGTCGATGAAAAAACCTGCAACATGATCTATAACGTCACAGATACAGGCGTCGGCATCAAGCCGGAAGATATTCCGTATTTGTTCTCGGCTTTTAAGCGCGTGGATGAGGACTCCAATAAACATATCGAGGGAACGGGCTTAGGTCTTTCGATCGTAAAGCAGCTCGTCGATCTCATGGGCGGAAAAGTGACCGTAAACAGCGTCTATACCAAGGGCTCCACGTTTATCATCGAGATTCCGCAGACGTTCGAGAACCAGTCGAAGATGGGACAGTATAACTTCGATAAAAGCAAACACGGAAGCCACAAAGAAGAGTATATCCCGAAGTTTGAGGCACCGGAGGCAAGGATCCTCGTGGTCGATGACAACGAGGCCAACCTCATGGTTGTAAAAAAGCTTCTCCGCGACACGAAGGTCCGGATCGACACGGCGATGAGCGGTGCCGATGCCCTCCGTAAAACGCTGAACATCCACTATGACGTGATCTTCATGGATCATCTGATGCCGGAAATGGACGGTATCGAGTGTAAAAGAAGGATCCTTGATCAGACCGGTGGCCGAAGCCGTGAATCCGGCATCGTGATCCTTACGGCCAATGCCGACGAAGAGAACCGTGCGCTTTACCAAAAGGAGAATTTCGACGGATATCTGGTCAAGCCCGTAAGCGGATCGGAACTGGAGAATGAGCTTTACCGTCTCCTTCCGAAAGACCTTGTCCATATCACCGGCAACCGTTCCGAGATCGCTGAGGAATCGATCTCCTGGATGAACGGAAATAAGAAGAGGAAGAGAGTCGTGATCACGACGGAAAGTGTCGCCGATCTTCCGCAAGAACTGATCGACAAGTACGATATCGCTGTTCTGCCGCATAAAGTACGTACGCAGGAAGGCATCTTTAAGGACGGAAACGAGATCGATACAAGAGGTGTTCTCCAGTATATGGAAGACAGTACGCATGTGGTCAATACGATGGCCCCGGATGTCAAGGAGATCGAGGAGTTCTTCGCCAGACAGCTGTCCGTAGCGAATAATATCATCCATATTTCTATCTCGAATAAAGTCGAGCACAGCGGATATTATGTCGCGATGGAAGCCTCGAAATCTTTTGATAGTGTCTTCGTTTTCAATACGGGACACCTGTCGAGCGGTCAGGGACTTCTCGCGATCGAGGCCTGCCGTATGGCGGAAGAAGGAAAGAGTCCCGAAGAGATCCTCGCACGGCTCGAAAGACTAAAGAAGAAAGTGCATACCAGTTTTATCGTGGATAATCTTGAATTCCTGGCCCGTGCAAAGCAGGTCGGAAAAGGAGTGGCAAACCTCGTCAATTCCCTCATGGGAAGACCGGTGCTGGTCCTGAAAAAAGGCAAGATGGGATTAGGCATGCTCTACTTCGGCTCGAGAAAACGGGCGTGGAAGAAATACATCAACAAATGTCTTGCAAGTGAGCGGCCGATCGATACGAGACTTCTGTTTGTGACCTATGTAGGTATCAGTAAGAAGGAGATGGACTGGATCGCCGAGCAGATCAATAAGAAAATGACATTTGATGAGATATATTTCCGTCAGGCTTCTCCGGCGATCGCCGTAAACTGCGGACCTGGAACTTTCGGTCTTCTTCTCCGTGAGAAGGATAAGGAAGATAAGAGGAATTGAGTCCCCGGCTTCGCATCCTCCCGCCGGGTGCTGTATCCGCCGGATGATGGATGGAGGATCTTCTGCTTTTACTAACGCAAAAAAGGAGCTGCCTCTTATGAGACAGCTCCTTTACGTTTTTAGATTCTGATCGATCAGTTGTAGCTCGGGAATGCGTTCGGATTGTTGAGGCCGATTGCTTTTTCGAGATCCTGCTGGTCATATGTAGCATCCATTGCTGTCTGCCAGTTGATGAAACCTTCCTTATAAAGACGGATGAGGTCTTCATTCAGAGTGTGCATGCCGAGAGATCTTCCGGACTGGATCGCACCCGGGATCATCTGAACCTTTTCCTCGAGGATGAGATTCTTGATCGCGTTGGTTCCTATCATTACCTCTGTAGCGAGGATACGGCCTGTGCCATCCTTGATCGGGAGCAGCTGCTGGGAAACAACACCACGGATGTTTGTTGCGAACTGCTGGCGGATGATCGCCTGTCTGTCAGCAGGAGAACCGTCGATGATACGGTTGATCGTCTGGCCGGCGCTGGTGGTGTGCATCGTGGAAAGAACGAGGTGACCTGTCTCAGCAGCGGTGATAGCAGCAGCGATCGTCTCGAAGTCACGCATCTCACCAACGAAGATGATATCCGGGTCTTCACGGAGGGAAGAGTGGAGAGCGTTTGCGAAAGAATCTGTATCGCGGTGGAGCTCACGCTGATGGATCATAGCGCGGTCATGAGGATAGATGTACTCGATCGGATCCTCGATCGTGATAACGTGTCTTGCCTCATTCTTATTGATGTAGTCAACGATAGCAGCCATGGTAGTTGTCTTACCGGAACCCGTAGGACCTGTAACAAGGATGATACCGTTCTTCGCTGTAGCCATATCTTTAACGACTTCCGGAATACCGAGTTCTTCGAACTCAGGGATTCTGGCCATCAGGAGGCGGATACTGCAGGCAAGGTTGTTACGCTGATGATATACGTTCGCTCTGATTCTGATCTCGTTGTCGATCATGAGACCGAGGTCGATATCTTCGCCGGCCTCAACACGCTGGATCTCTTCGTTGGACAGGATCGTATAGATCATGGCGAGAGATTCTTCCGGTGTCGGACGCTCGTCGAGAATATGGAGTACTCCGTATCTTCTAACAGCAAGATTGGTACCTACAGTAATATGCACGTCGGAACAATCTTGTTCTATGGCATAATCCATTAATTGTTCAAAAGTCATAAATACACCTCCGAAATAAAGATAGTACCATTATACATGAAAACAAAATCCTTTGATACATTTTTTTGCTATCTTTCGCACGATTGTCACGTTTTTTTCACAAGTTTCGGGCGTTTCCGAAACCTGTTTCAGGAAATTGAACGGTTCGTTATATATTTGTCACCGAATCCTCGTACAAAGGCGGCTATAATGTATGCATGACAGGTGGTTCTGTCATTCGGAAAATAGGAGATACGGATGTATGAAAAGAAACAGAATCGCAGCGGGGATCCTGCTGGGTATGATGATCAACAGTGCTTTTGCCGCGGGATGCGCCGGCAGGAAAGAGAAGGAAGAAACGGCATCGACGGAACCGTTTTCCATGAGGTCGGAAACGGAGACATCTTTTTCGGGAAAAGCAACCGATACAACAGAGAATACTTCTTCGGATGAAGAAAGCGTGATGACATCCGGCTCTGCGGTCACACCCTCTACGGAGGAAACAAGCGTGACGGCATCTTTGGAAACGACGGAGCCTGTGACTGAAACTACTGAAAAACCTTCGGAAACAGAAGCATCATCAGTTCCTTCGGACACCGGCGATCCATCGGATCCGCTCTCGGAGATCCGTGCACTGCGGAAAAAGATCACCGGGAATGCTTCGTATTACGACTCACTGGATAATACCATGAAAGAAAGCTGGTGCTTCCAGAGGAAAAAAGATCACTCCGTATCCGGATCGTATGAGTTTTTCAAGATCAAGGATTTTAACGGCGCGTATATCAACGATCATGTGCCGGAAGGAGATAAGGTCATCTACCTGACATTTGACTGCGGATACCCGTCGGACAAGACCGAACCGATCCTCGATATCCTGCAAAAACATAATGTTAAAGCGAGCTTCTTTGTCACGAAGATGTATCTGGAGAAGTGTTCGGATTATGCTGTCCGCATGAAAGAGGAAGGACACATGGTGTGCAACCATACCGTCACGCATTCCGATCTGGTACCGATGAGTGTGGAGCAGATCGCCGGCGAGATCTTCGATGTCGCGGAGTATTTCTATGAGAAGACAGGGTATACGCTCGATCCGTATTTCCGTACACCGAAGGGAACGTATACGAAGAGACTGATGACGATCATCAGCGACGCAGGATATAAGACCGTATTCTGGAGTATCGCCTACAACGATTACACGCCAAGCGCGCAGCCGGAACCGGGATATGTGCTGGACCACTTCCAGACCTATCACCATAATGGTGCCATCGCCCTGATGCACAATGACTCACAGTCCAATGTGAATGAACTCGATGCAGTGCTTAAATATCTCGAAAAGGAAGGCTACCGGTTCGGTCTGCTGAACGAACTGGAGGAAAACTAAAGACCCGGAAGATCCGGGCCTTTCAAAGGGTTTACTCTATGATCGCACCGATCTTGGAAAGTTCGGTGAGTGCTTTTTCCACGTCGGCGGTGATTACCTCTTCCGGAGCATCAAATTTCTCCATCATCGAAGCGATGATAGCCTCTTTCGTGGTTTCTTCCTTAAGAAGTTCCAGGATCGTACCGAGAGTCTTATTACCTCGTACAACACCGGAGAACTTGGCATCGGCAACAGGGATCAGAAGATATTCGCCATCTTCTTCCTGGGCATGGATCAGAAAATTAGGGGAAAGTTTCAAGGGACACCTCCTGCTGTTACTCAATAGGAACGAACGGAAGCTCGATTGCGGAAGGTTCGCTCTTCTTCGTAGGATCTTTTCCGTTTGTCGGCTTCGTCGGATCTGTTGTACCCGGCTTCTGAGTGCCGTTCGGATCTTTCGAGGAAGTAGTGTTATCGGGGATGATCACGATCTCACCCTCACCATCGTGCGTCTCGATCGGAAGCGTCGGATCGTTTCCTGCCGGATCTTTCGAAGTGCCGTCCGTTGAAGAAGGATCTGTTGCTGAAGAGGAATCCGAGCCGGACTGGCCGGGAATGGTCGTTTCTCCGCTTACTGATGTAGCACCCGGTTCAGTAGACTCTCCGGGAACGGAAGTGGCTGCGGAAGGATCATCAGAAGAATTCTCCGGAGGCACGATCGTATTTCCGTCGGAATCCGTGGCGATGGTTACGGTGTCAGAACCGGAAGTATCTGTATCTTTATCTTTTTTGCCGCATCCCCGCAGCGCGAAGATCAGAATGATCACGATGACAAGCACCGCGGCGAGTGAGCAGATGAGTATGAGTTTCTTTTTATCCATTTTTTGCTCCGTCCGGCGGTGAAATACCGCCTCTAACTGTTTGCCAAATTTCTTTTACGCTCCCAATTATAACATTGAGGTTTTTATATTTCTACTAATAATTAAAAACGCTCGGAAATGCCCGAAATATAAGCAGGACTAATAAAATTTGGCATATAAAATATAGATATCGGGGATCGCGGTGCGATATAATACTGTTGTCGGTGAGACCTTCCCGGTTTTCGGTGTGCGGGAAGTCATATCCGGCAGGAACAGTTTCTGCCCTCGCGGCGGAGAACAGGTATGGTTTCTTGCTTGAAAATTGCGGCTTGACCGACTTTGTAACATGTGATATTCTATCACGTGCTGCGAAGGATGCAGTTAACATATAGATTATATGTGAGAAATATCCTCGCTCTCATCGAAGAAGGTATGAGAGCCGTTCTAGTCCAGGAGGAGGTGAGAAATCATGGCGAACAAGTATGAAATGATGGTTGTTCTGAGTCCTGTACTCGGTGATGAAGGTATTACTTCTACCACTGATGCTATCAAGGCGAAGATCGAGTCCGGCGCTACGATCGATTCTATGGAGTCTATCGGTATGAAGCGTATGGCTTACGAGATCGAGGACCAGAAGGACGGTTTCTATCTTCTGTTCAACTTCACATCTGATGCCGATTTCCCGAAGGAGATCGAGCGTGTGCTGAAGATCACAGAAGGCGTACTGCGTTTCCTTGTTATCCGCATTGAGGAGTAATTCGGTAAAAAGGGAGTACAAACTATGAACAAAGTTATTTTAATGGGTAGATTGACCAAGGATCCGGAAGTAAAGCAGACACCTAGCAATATTGCGGTTTGCTCTTTCACGATCGCATGCGACAGACGTTTCAAGAGCCAGAACGGCGAGCGCCAGTCTGATTTTATCAACTGTGTGGCATGGCGTCAGCAGGCGACTCTTCTCGGGAATTATTTCCATAAGGGTTCCCGTATCGCAGTGGTTGGTTCCCTGCAGTCCAGAAGTTATGATGATCAGAATGGCCAGAAGAGATATGTGACCGAGGTAGTAGTCGATGAGATCGAATTCGTCGATACACGTTCCGAGGCACAGGGACAGGGCGCTCCTGCTCCGGCTCCGGCACAGAGTGCACCTACGGCTTCCGTCGTAGCGCAGACACCGCCGCCGGCCCAGCAGATCGATCCGGGCTTCGAGGCATCTATGGATTCGGACGACAGTTCACAGCTTCCTTTTGACGTAATGGGTTATTAACAGGAAATGGACATGTTAATCATGTCCGGTATCTTTCGAAAGGAGATTACATTACTATGGCTGAAAATAGAGCACCTAAAGCACCGGCTCGTGAGTTCGGTGACCGCGGCATGAAGCAGAGACGTTCCAGAAGAAAGGTCTGCGCTTTCTGTGCTGATAAGGTTGAAGCGATCGATTATAAGGATCAGGCTCGTCTTCGTAAGTTCGTATCTGAGCGCGGCAAGATCCTGCCGAAGCGTATGACAGGTACATGTGCGAAGCACCAGAGAGAGCTGACGATCGCGATCAAGCGTGCAAGACATGTTGCACTTCTGCCGTTCGTAGCAGACTAATTCGAAAACGCAAATCGCGTTTACATTACGATCGGAAACGATTATAATATTAGCACCCGTGTGGAGACGCGCGGGTGCTCATTTTTTTCGGAAAAGTCCTGAAATGGGCGCAAATTGAAAGGAAACACGGAGGAAGAGAAAATGAAGTGCATCTTATTGGCAGACGTTAAGGGTCTGGGAAAAAAGGACGATATCGTCGAGGTAAATGACGGATACGCCAGAAACTTCCTTCTGAAAAAGAAACTGGCCTGCGAAGCAACCGCAGACAACATGAACAAGAACAAGCTTAAGAAGGGTTCTGAAGCCGAGCATGCAAGACGTGTACTCGAAGAAGCACGCGCAAACGGCAAGCTGCTGGATGGCAAGACAGTAACTCTTGCGGTAAAGACCGGTGAAGGCGGACGTCTGTATGGCGCTGTTACTGCGATGGATGTCGCAGAAGCAATCAAGAAGGCCGGTTTTGATGTAGATAAGAAGAACGTGATCATCAAGAATCCGATCAAATCCTTAGGAACATACGAAGTAACTGCGAAGCTGCACACTCAGGTCAGTGTAAAAGTGAACGTGGAAGTTGTTGCAGGAGAGTAAGGGGTTTTCGGGAATGGCCGGTTCGGATAAAACTGACAGATCGATTCTTACCAGAGTACCGCCGCAGAATAATGATGCGGAGATCGCGGTGCTCTGCTGCTGTCTGGATTCCCAGAATACGATCACGACAGTCGCTTCATATCTGGCTGCCGATGATTTCTATAGTCCTGCACACCAGAAGATCTATGAGACGATCTACCACCTCTACGCTGAGTCGAAGTCTATCGACCTGATCACGGTAGGCGATGAACTGAAGAAGCAGGGCGATCTTGAAAAAGTCGGCGGAATGGCTTACTTAAGCACGATCGTCGATGCGCATGCGCTGCTGTCCAATCTGTCGGAATATGTCAATATCGTCCGTCAGAAATCCATGAGCCGTAAGATCATCAAGTCCCTCGAGGAAGTGACGCGTCAGACCTATGAAGGAGAGACCGAGCCGGGTAACCTGATCGAGATCGCGATCTCGAGACTTTCCGAACTTCGTGACAGCAAGTCCGATGATGCGCTGAAATCACTGAAAGAGATCCTACAGCAGACGGTCAAGAATATTGTCAATCCGCCAAAAGATAAGGTCGTACGGAGCCACTTTACCCAGCTCGATTATGTCACCAACGGATTCCGTCCCGGTACGCTTACGATCGTGGCGGCCCGTCCTTCTATGGGTAAATCGGCTTTCGTTATCAATATCGCCGTGAATGTCGCGCTGAAAGATGACCTGCCGGTCGCCTTTTTCAGCCTGGAAATGAACGGGCAGGAGATCGCAAACCGTATCCTTTCATCCCGGTGCGATATCTCGATCGCTACGCTTCAGAGAGCAAAGTCACTGACTTCGGAAGAGTTTACGAGGATCAACGCTTCGCTCCCGAGACTTGGTAATACACCGCTTTTTATCGATGAACATTCCGGATTAAATACGGCGGAGATCCTGACGCGGTGCAGAGAACTGCAAAACCGCCTCGGAAGGAAACTCGGACTTATCTGTATCGACTATCTCCAGCTCATGAATCCGGCGGTAGAGCGTAAGAACGCTTCCCGTCAGCAGGAAGTCTCGGATATTTCCCGAGCTCTGAAGCTTATGGCAAAAGAACTCGAAGTCCCGGTCATCGCGCTGGCCCAGTTGTCCCGTGAATCTGAAAGACGTGACGACCACCGTCCGGTCCTTTCCGACCTGCGTGACTCGGGTGCGATCGAGCAGGATGCCGATATGGTTATGTTTATCCACCGTCCGGATTACTATAAGCACAAAGAAGAGTCAGATGAGGATGAAGAGGAGAATACGAATCAGACTAAATTCAAGAAAAAATACGACGAGGAAGAGATCCAGCGTGCGATGATCATCGTAGCGAAGAACCGTCAGGGTCCTACCAAAGACGTATTCCTCTCCTGGAACGGTTCCAGAACGACATTCTTTGAGAAAGAAAAAGCCGACCCGCATGCTGTGGCCGGTCCTTCTGATGAAGATGCTCCGCCGCCGTGGTCGGATGAGGGTGTGGCGATCCCGGAGGAAATGTTTACTGAACCATCTCTTCAGATCCCGCAGGATATGATCGATCAGGCGAAACCGGAAACACCGGCTGCTCCTTCGGTTCCGGCTCCGCAGTCTTCCGCACCGAAGGCTCCGGCACCGTCTGCGCTGGATGCCGCACTGTTCCCGGGAGATCCGTCTATGGAATTTGAAGATCTCGATATGACCGACTGGTCGGCGGATAGCTTTGATGAACCGGACACGGAGCCGGGATTCTTCAACGATCCCGGACAGTTCCCGGATGGAGTGTAGATAAGTGGAAGACCTGATCAGTTTGGTCGAAAAGTATATTGAGAAACACCGACTGCTGCCGGCTCCACTGCTGCTTGTCGGTGTATCCGGAGGCGCCGATTCGATGGCGCTTCTGTTCGTTTTAAAGGATATCTGTGACCGTAAATACCCGGACATGCCGATCCTTTGTGCACATGTGAACCATGGGATCCGGGAAGAAGCCGATGCCGATCAGAAAACTGTTTCAGATTTCTGTGACGAACTCGGCATCGCTTTTTTGCCTAAACATGTGGATATTCCCGCGATGGCGGAAAAGCAGGGCATCAGTCTGGAGACGGCCGGAAGGATCGCAAGATACGAATTCTTCCGCAGTTTTACAGGAGATGACGGAGTCATCGCGGTAGCCCACCACATGGAGGACCAGGCGGAAAGCATCGCTATGCATATCTTCCGCGGCTGTGGGATGGAAGGTCTTTGCGGGATCCGTCCGAAAAATGGTAATGTGATCCATCCGTTCCTGGGTCTGCATAAAAAAGACATCCTGGAATTCGTCAAATCGAGAGGTATTCCTTTCTGTAACGATGTTACAAACGCTGATATTACTTACGATCGGAACTTTCTGAGAAATGAGATCTTCCCGCGTATCGCAACCGGTCTTGACCGGGATCCGGTGGCTGCGCTGACCGGCCTTTCCGAAAGGATCACCGAGGAAAACGACTATCTGGACGAACTCGCAGCACAGAAGCTGGGAGATGCGGAAGACCTCGACCGCGAGGAATTTCTTGCCCTGCCGAAAGTCTTAAAAAGACGAGTGCTCAAACTTCTGGCGATCCGCACATTCGGTGATGTGGTCGATCTGGAAGCATGCCACTGGGATGCAGTTTCAGCCCTGGCGGAAAAGTCTTTCGGATCCGCATACGTCGATCTTCCGGGAGACCGGGCAGCGGCAAGGGAGGCAGGAAAGATCCGCTTTCTTTCAGGGAAAAGTGCTTTTGACGGGGGGAAATCGGGATTTGTTGAAGGCACAGGCCTGATCATTCCTGAGGATCTGGAAGGGGAGGTACTACCGCTCCGGGATCTTCCTTTAGGAGAAATAGTTAATTTTTCCCAAAGTTTTGTGTCAATGAGACTCCGCTCCGTTGAGAATGAGGGGCATATAGTATATAATAATCTGACGTGGTTTTTCCCTTCCTCGGTGCTGGAGGACACGGTCATCCGGACCAGAAGACAGGGAGATACCATTCTCCGGGCCGGGAATACCTGCCATAAGGAATTGCGCCGATTCATGAATGAGGTACATATTCCGCCGAGGTTCCGGGACCGGATGCTTCTTGTGGCAAAGGGGCAGGAGATCCTGTGGCTACCGGGATTTGCGCACTCCGTAGGCTTTACGGATGCGGAATCTGAAGGGAAATACAGGGCTATGATATTGGAAAACAAAAGTGAGGAGGATCTCTTCGCTTTAGAGTTTTTCGGGGAGCAGGCGTGAAAGAAAGGAGATCGGAAAATGGAAAGAGTTTCGGAAACACTGGTAAGTCGTAAAGAAATCGAAGCGGCGGTTACCCGTCTCGCCAAAGAGATCTCTGAAGATTACAAGGGAAAAGATCTGATCGTGGTCGGTATCCTCAAAGGAGCAGCGGTTTTCCTCGCTGATCTGATCCGCAAGATCGATTGCCCGATGATCATGGACTTCATGCAGGTCTCCAGCTATTACAACGGTACCGTCTCGTCCGGGAACGTCAAGATCAAGAAAGATCTGGACTACGATATCTCGGGCAAGGACGTCCTGATAGTGGAAGATATCATTGATTCCGGCGTTACCATGCAGTGCCTGAAGAGAGAGCTTTTCTCGAGAAATCCTAACAGCATCAGGGTCGTGGCGGCTTTTGACAAGCCTTCCCGCCGTACTGTGGATTTCAGAGCGGACTACATCGGCATCGAGGTGCCGGATAAGTTTATCGTAGGGTACGGATTGGATTATGCGGGAAAATATAGAAATCTTCCGGACGTATGTGTGCTTGAAGTTGACGGAGGTGACAAATGAGTCAAACAGAAAAAAGACCGAAGCGGTCATTTAGCGGACTGCCATTCTATCTCGTTCTGATCGTGATCCTGATAGTGGCATCCTATTTCTTCCTGAACGGAGACTCGGGTAAGAGTACTTCTCTTTCAGAAGCGCTCAATATCATCGAGAGCAAGGATGTGAAGGCCGAGGACGTAGTGCTCAACGGCAACACGCTTTCCTTTAAGTATCTCGATCAGGAGACCGGGAAGAAGAAGGAAGTCAGCAAGAAAGTTCCTTATGATTCAGAGGACCATGTACTGACGATCCTGATCGACGCACAGAAGAACGGCACGATCGATTCCTTCGAATATAAGCAGCCGACAGATGTTTCCGCAATTATGTCCGGAATCATGATCGTCCTTATGATCGCCGCGATGATCTTTATCGTATGGATCAACTTCTCCAGAAACCAGGGCGAAGGCAGATCAGCGATGAACTTCGGTAGAAGTAAAGCAAAGCTTCATGATCCTTCCAAGAACAAGGTCAACTTCGCAGATGTTGCGGGTGCAGATGAAGAAAAAGAAGAACTCGCGGAAGTGGTCGACTTCCTGAAAAATCCGAAGAAGTATTCCGCACTGGGTGCCAAGATCCCGAAGGGTATCCTCCTTCACGGTGCTCCTGGTACAGGTAAAACATTGCTGGCAAAGGCTGTTGCAGGTGAGGCGGGAGTTCCGTTCTTCAGCATCTCCGGTTCTGACTTCGTTGAGATGTTCGTCGGTGTCGGTGCCAGCCGTGTAAGAGACCTTTTCGACAGTGCAAAGAAGAATTCACCGTGTATCGTCTTTATCGATGAGATCGATGCTGTCGGCCGTCACCGTGGTGCCGGCATGGGCGGTGGTCACGATGAGCGTGAGCAGACCCTTAACCAGCTGCTCGTTGAGATGGACGGTTTCGGTCCGAACGAAGGCGTTATCGTTATTGCAGCGACCAACCGTGTCGATATCCTTGACCCGGCACTTCTCCGTCCGGGACGTTTTGACCGCCGTGTATCGGTTGCCCGTCCGGATATCAAAGGCCGTGCGGATATCCTGAAAGTACACGCCAAGAATAAGCCGTTCGAAGACGATGTCGATCTTAAGGAGATCGCGAAGATCACCCCCGGTTACACCGGTGCGGATCTGGCAAACCTTCTGAACGAAGCTGCACTTCTTGCTGCTAGAAGAAATGCGAAGAAGATCTCTAAGGCAGATGTTTCCGAGGCCGTATTTAAGGTGATGGTCGGACCGGAAAAGAAGAGCCGCGTAATCACCGACAAGGAAAAGCGTCTTACCGCGTTCCACGAGGCCGGACATGCGATCGTACTTCGTACGGTTTCCGAGACAGAACACGTCGAGCGTGTTTCCATTATCCCGGCAGGCGGTGCAGGCGGTTATACTGCGCATAAGCCGGATGAGGATATCTACTACACCACAAAGAAGCAGCTGATCGATTCGATCATGATCTCCCTCGGCGGACGTGCCGCAGAGCAGATCATCCTTGGCGAGATCAGCACAGGTGCTTCCTCTGACCTGCAGCACTGCAACGGTATCGCTCGTGAGATGATCACCCGCTACGGTATGTCAGAGAAGTTCCCGAACGTGATCTTCGATGATGACGATGAGGTATTCATCGGTAAGAGCTACGGACATACCCGTGTATATAGTGAACAGTCCGCTGCTCAGATCGACGAAGAGATCGCACGCATCATTGATAAGGCGTATAATGATGTGCTCGATCTTCTGAATGAGAAGATGGCGATCCTGAATGCGGTAGCTCACAGACTTCTCGAAAAAGAGAAGATCGAAGGACCGGAGTTCGAAGAGATCTATGTCAGTGGCGGCGTGATCCCGGAGACTCCTGCTTCCGAGGAGCCTGCAACTGAGGAGAAGGTTTCTGAAGAGACTTCATCCGAGGAAACAGCATCTGCTTCTGAAACAACAGAAGAAAAGGCTGTCGAGGAGAGCAAGGCTGCTGAAGAGACAGTAGAGAACACTGAATCTTCTACAGAAGAAACCGCTTCGGATGAAGAGAAGAAGTCCTAAGACGGATCATTGATCAGTATCAAAAAGGAGCTGCAACATGCAGCTCCTTTTTTGATATAAGAAGATACAGGGAGCTACCGATGAGGGTTATATGTCTGAAAACAGAAGAGTGCTTTTCAGACATAGGAAAAGAACAGAAAGATATGTCTAAAAATGGGAAGTGGAGATTCAGACATAGAAATAAACATAAAAACTATGTCTGAAAACAAGAAACAAGGATTCAGACATAAACTTTCCTGCCATATATATGTCTGAATCCGAAAAATGGCAAGGGAGACATAAAAACAGGGAAGAATCATATGTCTAAATCAAATAAGGAACGATCCAGACATAAAACCGACTGGAAGGAGTATGTCTATATTGGTGAAATATAAATTCAGACATATAAATCTCTGCAAAAGCGAAAAGAATCTATAAGAAGGGCATGAATATGGGCGCCTCTTTGTGATTGATCATCACTCGGAGACGCCCTTTTAATGTTGTTTTATTAATATGCCGGCTGGTCGCTGATTGCCAACCGGTAACTAGTCAGCCGATCAGCATATCGTATCATCCTGCGTAGTGGATGCCGAGGAAAAGTTCATCCTGAGGGATCTGTTCATCGCCATAGGAGATCTTATAACCGTCTGTCATAGTGACCTTCATCTGGAATACGGTATTGTTGTTTTCATCTTCTTCCAGCGTCTTGAAGAGGCCGAGGTCTTTTTCCATATCGACACCGATCAGGCTGATGGCAGTGTTTGCCGGAATAGTGATAGTACCTGCCGGATTGCCATTCTCGTCGATCTTTGTTGCGGTGATCTCCTTCTGGCTGATGCCGATGCCTCGCTTCGATGCAAAATCAGAGGTCTTTACCGGTAATCCATTATTGCCGATCACGGAGCAGGTTGTATTCACATAAGTTGTTCCCATAATGTCATTGATATCATGAACTACAAAGCGGCTCGGATCATAATACGGGGCAATTCCGAAAATGTCGTTATATCCGAAAGTAGTAACGAAATCTTTCGTATAGACGAACTCACCATTTTCGTAATGGAAGATGAATGTGGAGGAGGAACCTTCCTCGAATGATGTAGCGAGATAAGCGTAGAAACCGGAGTCTGTTTTCATGAGGTTGAAACCGTAATAGAAATAATTGTCTCCGTCGCTTAAGAGATCGCCCGGAACAGAGCCTTTTACTTCGCCGTTAATGGAG
>ONFC01000029.1 GCA_900317035.1 uncultured Eubacteriales bacterium | reverse complement strand
TACGAGAACTATCCTTTCTGGTTCACGGTACTTACAGAACTCGGTTTCTCTGTTGTGATCTCGCCGCGATCCAACCATGAGCTTTTCGAAAAGGGCATGGATTCGATCCCGTCCGAGAGTGTCTGCTATCCGGCGAAACTTGTGCATGGACACATTGAGAGCCTGATCGATAAAGGCATCAAGACGATCTTCTATCCGGACATTCCGTACGAGCGTCAGGAGAATAAGGACTCTGGCAATCACTTTAACTGCCCGATCGTTGCTTCCTATCCGGAAGTTATCCGCAATAACCTCGAGAATATCCAGGATAAGGGCATCAAGTATCTCAATCCGTTCCTGCCGCTCGATAATGATGAGGCACTTGCCGAGCAGATGGCAATCGCATTTGCTGACTTTGGCGTAACCAAGGCGGAAGCGGCAAAGGCGATCGAAGCCGGAAATAAAGAGTATGACGAGTATAAAGCTGATATCAGACGAAAAGGTCAGGAGGTCATCGAAGATCTCGAAAGAACCGGACAAAAGGGAATAGTGCTTTCCGGACGTCCGTATCATACGGATCCGGAAATCCACCATGGTATTCCCGAGATGATCAATTCCCTCGGCCTTGCGGTATTGAGTGAAGACAGTGTCGCTGTTCCTGGAAGACTGCAGCGCCCGATCCGTGTCGTTGACCAGTGGATGTACCACACACGCCTTTATGAGTCGATGAAGTCAGCAATCTCGGTGCTGCCCGTATCCGTATGCGTTCCCTTAAGGTCGCGATGGATGAGCGTGAAGCGGCGAGAAAAGAAGGCACGATGCCCAAGCCGGTGAAGCGCTCCTATACGATCAAGAGAGTTCCTTTTACTGAAGAACACAAGAAGCGCCATACGATCCTGGCTCCGCAGATGGCACCGATCGAGTTCGAATTCGTCGAGGCGGTATTCCATAACCACGGATATAAGCTGAAAGTCCTGAAAGAAGCAACTCAGGCGGATATCGAGTGCGGTCTTCGTTTCGTTAATAACGATGCATGCTTCCCGACGGTCATCGTTGTCGGACAGATGATCAATGCGATCCTTTCCGGAGAGGTTGACCGTGATAATACGACAGTTCTTATTACCCAGACGGGTGGCGGCTGCCGTGCGACAAACTATGTTGCTTTCCTTCGAAAAGCACTTCGTGAGGCAGGCTATGCAGATATTCCGGTAATCGCGCTCTCCGTACAGCAGTTCGAGAAGAACCCTGGATTTAAGCCGACGCTTCCGTTTATCAACAGTGCGCTTCGTGCGATCTGCTATGGTGATATGCTCCAGACGCTGCTTCTGCGCGTGCGTCCATATGAGAAGGTGAAGGGATCTGCCAATGCGCTCTATCAGTTCTGGAATCGCTGCGGTAAGCTGTTCTTCAATCCGAAGGAGAAGTTTGAAGATATCACGACCGAGTATATCATGGCGGAAGCCTGCAAGAATGCGCCTCTTACAGAAGAAGAGACGAAAGCTGTGGAAGATCTTCTTAAGGAACTTCACTGCACGAAGGTCGGACGTCCATCTTCTTATAAGCGAATGATCGACGCTACAATCGATACATTTGATAAGTTCCCGATGCTCGATATCCCGAGAAAACCGCGTGTCGGTCTTGTCGGTGAGATCCTGGTCAAGTTCCAGCCGGATGCAAATAACCATGCGGTGGATGTTGTAGAGCAGGAAGGCTGTGAAGCTGTTGTTCCGGGCCTTCTGGACTTCTTCCTTTATTGCACGCTGAATCCGGTATGGCAGGCTGAGCACCTCGGCAGAAGTAAGAAGAAGGCATGGCTCAGCAACCGTGGTATCGATCTTCTGCAAGCTTACAGAAGCCATATCATCAAGAGGATGGAGGAAACAGGTAAGTTCCAGCTCCCGCAGAGCATCCGTCATATGGCACAGAAGGCAGAGACCGTTCTTTCTTGCGGTAACAGTAACGGAGAGGGATGGTTCCTGACTGCAGAGATGATCGAACTGATCGAGAACGGGGTTCCGAATATCATCTGCGCCCAGCCGTTTGCCTGCCTCCCGAACCATGTAACCGGTAAGGGTATGATCAAAGAACTCCGCCGCCAGTATCCGGAGTCGAATATTATTCCGATCGACTACGATCCGGGCGCCAGTGAGGCGAACCAGCTGAACCGTATCAAGCTGATGGTCAGCACAGCGCATTACCGTGAAGAAATGAAGCGCGAGGAAGAGCAGAAGAATAAGTAACAGAGGAGGCCGCTATGTCTGAAGGAAAACGACTACTTCTGGTGGACGGAAACAGTATCATCAACCGTTCGTATTATGCGACGGCCGGCAGGAATAATCTGACGGCACCGGATGGAACTCCGACTGGCGCGGTCAACATCTATCTCAATACGCTTTCCAAGTATATGGATGAGGTCGATCCGACGCATACCTGTACGCTTTTCGATCTCAAGGCGCCGACTTTCCGCCATAAGGCATATGACGGCTACAAGGGTACCCGTAAAGGTATGCCGGATGATCTTGCGGCCCAGATGCCGGTCTTAAAAGAAGTGCTGGATGCGATGGGTTTCCCGCGTTATGAGCATGAGGGACTGGAAGCAGATGACCTGATCGGCACACTGAAGACCATGGCTGTTAAAGATGGATTTGAGGTCTTTATCCTTAGTGGTGATAAAGATGATTTCCAGCTGATCGACGAGAAAACCAAAGTCATCATGCCGGTCACCAAGAAAGACGGAAGCGGCACTGACTATTACGATGAAGCGCTTTTTACGGAGCGATATGGAATCCCGGTAGCTGATTTTGTCACTGCAAAAGCACTGATGGGCGATAGTTCCGATAACATTCCGGGTGTAAAGGGTATCGGCGAAAAGGGCGCGATGGATCTGGTTCGGAAGTACGGAACGCTTGATTCACTCTATGAGCACTTAGATGAGCTCAGCCCGAAACTCCGTGAAAAACTTGAAAATGATAAAGACAATGCATATATGTCATTGATGCTTAGCAAAATCGTTACGGATGCAAAGATAGATGTGGCGCTTTCGGATCTTGTCAGAAAGCCTATAGACATGGATTCCGCTGCTGCCTGCTTCTATAAGTACGGATTCCGTTCCCAGATGAAAAAGTGGAATATCGATGAATCCGCGATCGAGACCAGTGCCCCTGTAAAAGAGGAATCGGAGGAAGAGAAGAATTACCCGAAGCTTTCCGGTAAGAAACCGGAGATCATTCTGGACATGGCTCCTGAGGAAGCACTGAAGGAGATCCTTCCTCTTATAAACACCGATAATCCGGTAGCGGTCGACCTTGAAAGCAGTAATTCCACTGTTTTCGGATTGTCTGTTAAACACGATCAGGTATATATATGGACGGATGTTTCCATGATCGAGAAGATTATTGCTTCTCTTTCAGAGGTCGTCGGTCATAGCAGAGAAACTGCACCTGTAGTTTATAGCGCAAAGAAGCACTTTAAGGCTTTGGAAAGCGGACTTCCGTTCGATCAGGTCTTTGATATCGAGATCGCAGGCTATGTATTAAATCAGATCGAGGGCGCAGATCCTTCGTTTGAGATGCTCATTGAGCATGGAAGTTCCCGTCCGTTCCCGATCCTCGAGGGGTATGGGGATGAGAAGAATGACGGGAAAAAGGTATCCCGGCAGCAGGATCTCTTCGCGCTGATCGACGGCGCCTCGGGAAAAGAGTCTGTCAGCGAAGAGGATGTTCTCGACTTTGCATACCGCATCCTTCTTGCCAGATGGGTCTCCTATTATCAGAAAGCGCTGATCCGTAATCAGGATATCGAAAAACTGATCTACGAGATCGAGATGCCGCTCGTTATGGTGCTTGACCGCATGGAGAGACGTGGTGTTCTGGTCGATGTAAATGTCATCGACGAACTTCATAAAGAGTTTGATGCGAAGGTAAAAGCACTTGAACTGGAGATCTATGATCTCGCGGGTGAGGAGTTTACGATACTTTCACCAAAACAGCTGGGAAAAGTGCTTTTCGAGAAGCTGGGGCTTCCATCCGGAAAGAAACTGGCAAGCGGAGGATACTCTACCAACTCCGAAGAACTCGAAAGACTTGCCGATAAGCATCCGATCATCAATAAGATCCTGGAATACCGTCAGATCCAGAAACTGGACTCCACATTTGTTATGGGACTGAAAAAGAGTATTTCCGAGAAGGATGGCCGTGTGCATACGACCTTTAGTCAGGCTATGACCAATACAGGCAGGCTTTCCTCATCGGATCCGAATCTGCAGAATATCCCGATCCGTACCGAGCTGGGATCGCTGATCCGGAAGACGTTCGTGGCAAAGGAAGGCTATGTCCTGATCGACGCGGATTACTCGCAGATCGAGCTTCGTCTTCTTGCGGCGATCGCACATGATGAGGAGATGATATCGGCTTTCTTAGAGGGAAGAGATATCCATACGAAAACTGCTTGCGGTATTTTCGGTGTTCCGCCGGAGATGATCGATGCAGGTATGCGTTCCGCGGCGAAGAGAGTCAACTTCAGTATCGTGTATGGAGTAAGTGATTACGGCCTTTCTCAGGATCTCGGTATCAGCGTCTATGAAGCGCACCGCTATATCGAAGAGTATTACCGTCAATTCCCGACGATCAAGCCGTGTCTAGAAGGATTTAAGAAGGAAGGCCATGAAAAGGGCTATGTTTCTACACTTTTCGGCCGCCGAAGGATCCTGAAGGAACTAACATCCGCCAATCACAACATACGTAGTTTCGGAGAGCGTGCGGCGATGAACACACCGATCCAGGGAACCGCCGCAGATATCATTAAACTTGCGATGAACAGGGCAGCCCAGGCGCTTTCAGAGAAGAATCTTGATGCGCATCTGATCCTTCAGGTGCACGATGAACTGATCGTCGAGGCCAGGGAGGATATCGCAGAAGAGGCAGCAAAAGTGCTTTCGGAAGCTATGGAAAATGTTGTTTCCCTGGATGTGCCGCTCGTGGCGGAGGCGCAGATTGGAAAGACATGGGCGGAAGCTCATTAATGTTGGAGGATAGAAGATGTTCGTTCTTGGAATAACAGGTGGTATCGGATCTGGCAAAAGCACTGTTTCCGGATATTTCCGTGACCGTGGCGTGCAGGTGCTCGATGCGGATGAGATCTCCCGTCAGGTGACTGATGTGGGAGGTGTCGCCCTTCCTGAGATCGCTGAACTTCTGGGTGCCCGCGCAATCACTGCAAATGGTGCTCTGAATAGAAAATACGTTGCGTCTCTGGTGTTTTCCGAGAAGAATAAACTGGATAAGCTTTCTTCGATCATACATCACTATGTGCTGACGACGATTGCCGAGGAAATAGCAAAAGCCGCGGAAAAGAAAGTTAAACTGATCGTGCTGGATGTTCCGATCCCGGTTAAACACGGATTTGTCGATGTATGTAATCAGATCTGGGTCGTCAGTGCCAGTGATCCGGTTCGGCTGGATCGCCTTGAAGCACGCGGGATGGATCGTGATGATGCTAAAAAACGTATGCTTATGCAGATGACCCGTGAGGAATATGAAGAGCTTGGTGATGTGGTTCTGGTAAATGACGGTACACTCGAGGAGCTTTATGAGCAGATCGACCGTGCAGTGAAAGAAGAACTAAATGAGCGGGGAATCCGAGTATGACACCAGCGATCATTCTCTCATCAGTATTTGTAGTATTATCGCTGATTATTTCAATCGTGTGTTTCACATATCTCAGGAAAAACAGTTATGCGAAGTATATCGGGGCTTCTGCGCTCGTATATGCTTCGGCATGCATTTTTATTCTATTACTGGCAGTGTTTAAGAAAGATCTGCCGATCCTTTTCTTTATTTTGGCGGATGTGCTTTCCGGCGGCGTCTTTGCAGTTACTACACTTGTGATGGTACTGCTTAGTACGAAGATCATGTCACCGCCGGAAAAGACGGAGGACGTTTCTAAAAAGGATGGATGATATATAGGGAGGTGGCCTTATGGGAATGGGTGGTCCGGGTTCCATGAGAATGGGTCCGAGAGGTTTTCTGACGGAGGAAGAGAAGAAGAATAAGCCCAAGGTGGATAAGAAGCTTCTTCGCCGAATCGCATCATATATGAAGCCCTATAAGCTTCAGTTCGCACTTGTTTTCCTGGCGATCCTCCTTTCTGCGGTTATCGGACTTTTCCCGTCGATCATTACGGGACGGATCGTGGATAAAGCGCTCCTCGGTGATGATATGGGGCTTCTGATCAAGCTCCTGCTTCTTGCCTTCGCCGCATTAACGGCTTCACAGGTGATCAGCGTCCTTGAGAGCTACATCAATGCATGGATCTCCCAGCGGATCATTTTTGATATGAAAAATGAGATGTACCGCCATCTTCAGTGGATGCCGCATAGCTTCTTTACGACGGAGAAACAGGGCGATATCATCACCCGCATGAATACAGATATCTCCGGAGTTAGTTCGGTGATCTCCAATACCCTGTCCAGCTGTGTAAACAATCTCGCGACCGTTATTACTACGCTCGTTGCCCTTTTTACGCTGAGTATTCCTCTTGCACTTGTCGGCATCATGATCATTCCTCTCCTGATCCTTCCAACCAGAAACGTCGGACAGCAGCGCTATAAGATGCTTACCAGGACACAGGAAAAGAACGATGAACTCAATCAGGTGATCAATGAGACGCTGTCTGTTTCCGGATCCATGCTGGTCAAACTTTTTACGAGAGAAGATAAAGAATATGAAAACTTCGTAGAGGTCAATGAACAGGTCACGAAGCTTTCCCTCAAGGAGCAGAGAAGCGGTAAGTGGTTCCGTGTCATGATGGGTATGTTTACGCAGGTCGGCCCGCTTCTTATATACTTTGCCGGTGGTGTCTGTCTGATCAAGAAGTACGACACAACACTGACTGTCGGTATCGTTACAGCGACGGTCGCACTGATCAACCGCCTGTACCGTCCGGTAGAATCCCTCATGAATCTTGGCGTCGATTTTACAAGATCGCTCGCGCTCTTCACGCGAATCTTCGACTATTTCGATCGTGAGAATCCGCTGAAATCACCGGAGAATGGCGTAAAACCGGATGTTGCGAATAAGGATATCGTTTTTGATCACGTGAAGTTTTCCTATACTCCGGAAAAAGAACTTCTCCAAGATGTGACGTTTACCGTTCCCGGCGGAAAAATGTATGCGATCGTCGGTCCTTCCGGTTCCGGCAAATCTACTGTCGTGAACTTTATCCCGCGTCTTTATGATGTTCAGGAGGGAAGCGTAAAGATCAGCGGAGAAGACGTCAGAAACTTTGACCTGACATATCTTAGGCAGCAGATCGGTGTGGTGACGCAGGAGACGTATCTTTTTAACGGTACGATCAAAGAGAATCTTCTTTATGCCAAGGAAGATGCAACGGATGAAGAAATCGAGAAAGCCTGTAGAATCGCCAGCATTCATGATTTTATCGTTAAGCAGCCGGACGGATATAACACTATGGTCGGTAACCGTGGACTAAAGCTTTCCGGCGGTGAGAAGCAGCGTATCAGTATTGCGCGCGTTATCCTGAAAGATCCGAAGATCCTGATCCTTGATGAGGCAACAAGTGCACTTGATTCTATTTCGGAAAACGCCATCTCGGAAGCGCTTGAAGTTCTGATGCAGAACCGCACATCCATTGTTATCGCGCACAGACTCTCAACGATCATGAAGGCGGAAAAAATCGTTGTCATCGCAGATGGACATGTCGCTGAACTTGGCACGCATCAGGAACTTCTCGACAAGAACGGTATCTACAGAGATCTTTATGAGACGCAGTTCCGTCAGGTCCTTGAAATGCAGGATCAGTCCAAGACCGGTGATCCGGAGTGGGAAGATAAGAAAATGATCCAGAGTGACGTGTACTGAGAGATAGGGAGATACACGTTTGGGTACGAAAATAAAAGGCGCCTTGTTGAGGCGCCTTTGTTTTGTTTGTTCAATACTACTGTTTATACATTGAAACGGAAGAGAACGACATCTCCATCCTTCATGACGTATTCCTTGCCTTCGGATCGAACCAGACCTTTTTCTTTTGCAGCAGTATAGGTTCCACATGCCATCAGATCGTCAAAAGCGACAACTTCGGCACGGATAAATCCTCTTTCAAAGTCAGAGTGGATCTTACCTGCAGCCTGAGGAGCTTTCGTTCCGTTCTTGATCGTCCATGCGCGGACTTCCTGAGGACCGGCAGTCAGGTAGGAGATAAGACCGAGAAGCTTATAACTTGCCTGGATCATCTTATCCAGACCGGACTGTGAAAGACCGAGTTCTTCGAGGAACATGGCCTTTTCTTCCGGATCGAGCATCGCAATTTCTTCTTCGATCTTTGCAGAGATAACGACGCACTCTTCGCCGGAACGGGAAGCGATCTCCTGAACGGTCTTAACATAATCGATATCCGGGTTGGAAATGTCGCTTTCTGCAATATTGGCAACGTAGAGAACCGGCTTTAAGGTGAGAAGAGCCAGGTCTTTCAGGAATTCGGACTCTTCTTCATCAAATGAAAGAGATCTGGCCGGCTTTTCCTGCTCCAGAACTGCGGCAATCTTCTCATAGCAGTCCAGCTCAGCCTGGAACTTTTTATCTCCGCCTTTCATCATCTTTCTGACTTTATCAAGACGGCGCTCCATATATTCCATATCAGAAAGGATCAGTTCCAGTTCGATCGTCTCGATATCACGCTTCGGATCTGCGCCGCCGTCAACGTGGACGACATTGGAGTCATCGAAGCAGCGTACAACATGAACGATAGCATCGACTTCACGGATATTTGCAAGGAATTTGTTACCAAGACCTTCACCTTTGCTGGCACCGCGAACAAGGCCGGCAATATCCACGAACTCGATAACCGCCGGAGTATATTTCTCCGGATTATACATCTTGGCGAGCTCGTCCAGACGGCTGTCCGGAACAGATACTACACCGACATTCGGCTCAATGGTGCAGAATGGATAGTTTGCGGATTCAGCACCCGCTTTTGTGATCGCATTAAAAAGTGTACTTTTACCAACATTCGGAAGACCGACGATACCCAGTTTCATGAAATGACCTCAATTCTGTTCGTGTTTTTGTACTAACAAGGCAATATTATAGCACATTTCGTCCTTTTGTCGTCTTTTGTCGAAAAAAACACGAGATATACCATAGCCGAAAGCGTAAAATGTCGTAAACCATCAGAAGGAGGTGAGAGTATGACGACGGTTTCATCGCATAATGCAAAGGTTAGAACGTTATATCTTTCAGGATTGGAAGGAATGGTTGCCGAGGTAGAAGCATCCATTTTCCCGGGACTTCCGAGTTTTGAGGTCGTAGGGCTCGGGGATTCATCGATCCGAGAAGCTAAGGAGCGCGTAAGGGCCAGTATCCGTTCCTGCGGTTATACGTTCCCGAACCAGCGGCTATTAGTAAACATTTCACCGGCATACCTGCATAAATCAGGGTCTTCCTTTGATCTGGCCATAGCCATGGCCATTCTTCTTGCTTCCGGGCAGGTGGAAAACAGGCGTGGAGAGATCGTGATCTATGGTGAACTCTCCCTTACAGGGGAAGTTCGGCCCGTTCCCGGAAGTGTATCAAGACTCCTGGCTCTGGAGGATCAGGAGCATATAACTTGTATCGTTCCGGAAAAAGATAAGGAAGAAGCGCTGCTTCTTGGAGTTCCTGTGATTGGTGTTGAGACTCTGTTTCGGGCGATATCGGTTATATGCTGCGGAAATATCTTTCCCGGGATGGATTCTTGGGATGAACTGATAGAGGAAGAATTTCCTGAACCTTCTGTGGATATTTCTTCGCTTCGTGGCCAGCCGGAAGCTCTTCGCGCGATCACACTTGCTGCCGCTGGTTTTCATAATCTGCTTCTTGTTGGTTCGCCAGGTACCGGGAAATCACTCTCAGCTCGTATATTACAGGGTATTCTCCCACCTCTGACACGCTCAGAAAAAATCGATCTTCTCCGGGTAGAGAGTGCTCTTTCTGTCCTTCCGAAAGAAAGCATCGTGTCAAGGGAACGGCCTTTCCGATATGTGCATCACACCTGTACGCCGTCAGCGATGGTAGGAGGTGGCAGAAACGCTGTGCCAGGAGAGATCTCAAGAGCTCTGAACGGAATCTTGTTTCTTGACGAGCTTCCGGAGTTCTCCCCGAAAGTTCTTGATCTCTTACGGGTCCCCATTGAAACCGGTGAGATGAAGGTATCGAGAAATAACTGTACTAATCTGTTTCCGGCGAGGTTTATGCTGGTAGCGGCGATGAACCCGTGCCGATGTGGAAAGTGGCTCGAAGCTCCGTCGGAGTGCACATGTACACCATCGATGATCTCGTCCTATCAGGGTAAGGTCAGTGGTGCATTGCTGGATAGAATGGATATTTACTGTACGTTGAACCACATTACGGAAGAATCTCTTCTTGAGACGATGAAGTGTGATTATACTCCTGAAAGCGGCACATGGAGATCGCGGATCGGTGAGATATGGGAAATGCAGTACTGCAGATGCAAAGAGGCAGGAATCAAGCCTGTAAGAAACGGAGAATGCAGAGAAGGTAATCTAGGAGATCTTTTCCGTCTTGGGAAAAAAGAGATGGAATATGCGGCCATGGTGGCTCACCAGCTTCAGCTTTCTGTCCGTGGACTTCAGCGGATGGTACGGCTCTCCCGAACGATCGCTGACATGGATGGGGACAAAGATGTGAAGTGTGATCACATCATTGAAGCTGTATCCTTCCGACTACCGAAGTGGGGAGAGAAAAAGGTCTGAAAAGGGGGCAGTCTGCATGGAAGAAAGGCTTAGAACAGATCTTTTCTGTTCACTTCTTATGGCAAACAGGATCATGACAGGAAAACAGATCCTAAAACTGGCGACAGAAGAGAAAATGAAGTCTTTATCAGAGTTCTGGGAGCGTCGCGAGGAATTGATAGTAGAAGAACGAATGACATCTGATCAGAAGGAGAAATGGATACACTTTAAGGAGAGCCCCGCATATCTTCGGATAGATGAGTACGTCGATTATGTTAATAAACGCCAGATCCGGTCGATGAACCGTCTGGATGACGAATATCCCGAGTATATGACTCATCTTACGAATATGCCGCTGATATTGTTTTATAGAGGCGACCGCTCTCTTCTTGATAAAGGGAAGACCCGTGTCTGTATCGTCGGAACAAGAAGACCATCTGCATATGGCAGACGAGTTACCAGAGATTTCTCAGGAAAACTGGCAAAACATGAGCTGGTGATCGTCAGTGGCCTTGCAAGAGGCGTAGATACTCATGCACACGAAGCGTGTCTTGCAAATCACGGGAAAACGATTGCTGTAATGCCATGCGGCCTGGATAAAATATATCCTCAGGAAAACCACGAACTATATAACCGGATCGCTGAGGAAGGACTACTATTATCCGAACTGTTGCCCGGAACCGAGCCGATCCGCCAGTATTTTCCGGCAAGAAACAGAATCCTCTCGGCTATTTCAGACTGCGTAGTTATAACTGAAGCAGGGAAAAACAGCGGTACGCTGCATACCGCAAGCTTCGCTGCGACTCAGGGTAGAGAGGTCTTTGCGGTTCCGAGTATCATCTACTCCGATACAGCGGAAGGGAATCTCTCCTTATTAAAGGACGGAGCATCAGTTGCAACAGAGCCGGAAGATGTGCTGGCATATCTTGCAAAAGCGGTGTTTTTCAGGGAGCTTGAGGAGATTAAAGATGAATTCGACCGAAAGAAACTCGATAAGAAAGTCAGAGAAACTCCTGAACTTCTGACCTCTGAAGACATCAGAAGAATCCTTTACGATCTATTAAGCTCCTGCGAACTCAGTGCAGAGGAGATTGTCAAAGAGAGCGGCCTTTCGTACAGGACCGTCATTTCGGAACTGGGAAAAATGGAACTGGAGGGACAAATCAAGAAAGAACGGCAAAAATATGTTTTGACAATTTGCTTTTAATGAATTATATATAGATACTGTCAGAAAATATCTATGGGAGCATAACCAGGCATGAGTAAAAACTTAGTAATCGTTGAGTCTCCGGCAAAGGCCAAGACAATCGGCAGATACTTGGGGAAAGAATATAAGATCGCGGCGTCTGTAGGCCATATCCGTGACCTGCCATCATCCACTATGGGTGTTGATGTCCGTCATGATTTTAAGCCGACATATATTAACATGCGCGGAAAAGAAAAAGTTATCCGTGAACTGAAAGAACTGGCTGCGGCCTCTGATCGTATCTATATCGCAACCGACCCTGACCGCGAGGGAGAAGCAATTGCATGGCATATCGCCAAAGTTCTGAATATCGATCTCGATGAAGATTGCCGTATTTCGTTCAATGAGATTACTGAAAAAGCTATCAAAAATGCGATCATGTCTCCGAGAAAAATCGATATTGATCTTGTAAATGCACAGCAGGCCCGCCGCGTGCTCGATCGTCTGGTAGGTTATGAACTGAGCCCGCTCCTTTGGAGTAAAGTCAGAAAAGGACTGTCTGCCGGCCGTGTCCAGTCCGTTGCAACAAAACTTGTTGTAGATAGAGAAAAGGAAATTGAGGCATTTGTTCCGGAAGAATACTGGAACATAAATGCGGAGCTGACTCCTCTTGATTCAGATTTCCCGTTCAAGGCCAGATACCATGGGGAAAAGAAGAACGGAAAAATCGAGAAGGTTAAGATCAGCAGTAAAGAAGAGACAGACAGTCTTCTTGCGAAGATCAAGAACGGACAGTATCTTGTTGACACAGTGAAGAAGGGTAGAAAGATGCGTCAGCCTTTTGCTCCTTTCACTACAAGTACACTCCAGCAGGAGGCATCCAGAAGGATCAGCTTCACTTCAAGGAAAACCATGAGTGTTGCACAGCAGCTTTATGAAGGTGTTGAGATCTCAGGCCAGGGTCAGGTTGCTCTTGTTTCTTATATCCGTACTGACTCTGTTCGTGTCTCTGATGAGGCGATGACAGCCGCAAGACGTCTGATTTCCGAGAAGTATGGCGAGAAATATCTGCCGAAGGCACCGAGAAAATATACAAATAAGAATTCCGCACAGGATGCGCATGAAGCGATCCGTCCGGCGCATTTTGAACTGGATCCGGAATCGATCAAGTCTTCTTTGAGTGTGGATCAGTACAGGCTTTATAAACTGATCTGGGACCGCTTCCTTGCTTCTCAGATGGCATCTGCTGAAGTGGATACGGTTTCACTTGATGTAATCTGTCAGGATTCTATTTTCCGTGCTCAGGGTGAAACTATCAAATTCCAGGGTTTCCTCGCTGCTTATGCAGATATCGCAGAAGAAAATTCTGATGATGATAAGAATGTAAAAGCAAAACTCCCGGAATTATCTGATGGTCAGGCTTTGAAGCTTATTGATATTAAGTCCGAGCAGAAGTTTACACTGCCGCCGGCAAGATTTACAGAAGCGACTCTTATCAAGACATTGGAGGAAAAAGGTATCGGACGCCCGTCTACGTATGCGCCGACGATCTCGACGATCCTTGAGAGAAACTATATCGATAAAAAGGGTAAGATCATTTATCCTACTGATCTTGGTAAAGTAGTAACGTTACTTCTTTCGGACAACTTCACGGAAATCGTTGACGTATCCTTTACAGCGGATATGGAGTCTAAACTTGATGAGATTGAAGTCGGTAAGAAGGATTGGGTAAAAGTCTTAAGCGAATTTTATCCTCCTTTCCATGAACTTATCGTAAAAGCAGGTTCTGCTGTTTCGAAAGTGAAAATGGAGGAAAAGCAGATTGGAGAGAAGTGCCCGGAGTGTGGTGGCGATTTGATCATCAAAGAAGGACGTTTCGGTCAATTCGTTGCTTGCTCCCATTTCCCGGAATGTAAATTTACCCGTAATGTCGAAGTGACCGTAAAGGGTTCCTGCCCGATTTGTGGTTCCGGTCTTGTTTCGCACCGGTCAAACAAATATAAAGGCCGTGTTTTCTATACATGTGATAAGAAAGGCACAGATCCGGAGTGCGCATTTATCAGCTGGTATCTCCCGGTAGAGGGACAGAAGTGTGATACTTGCGGAAGCTATATGGTCTGGAAGAGATTCCGTGGCCGTGCATATCCTAAGTGCGCGAATCCGGAATGCCCGAAGAATGCTGCTAAGAAGTCTTCAAAGGGTGAAGAGGATGAGAAATCCTCTGTAAAAGAGAAGAAGACCCGTAAAAAAGCATCTTCTGACGCAAAAGAGGCATAATATATGAGTCAGCCTCAAATTACTATCATTGGCGCCGGTCTGGCCGGATCTGAAGCAGCATATCAGGCTTCCCGGCTTGGTGTTAAAGTACGGCTGTATGAGATGAAACCTGTGCGGAAGAGTCCAGCTCACCATAGTAATAATTTTGCTGAACTGGTCTGCAGTAATTCACTGCGTTCAAATCAGCTGGAGAACGGGGTTGGTCTTCTTAAAGAAGAACTTCGCATATTGGGTTCACTTATCATGGAGTCTGCGGATAAGAGCCAGGTTCCCGCAGGAGGAGCTCTTGCGGTCGACCGTGAAGAGTTTTCCGGATATATCACTCGCAAGATCCAGGAAGATCCGAATATTGAAGTGATCTTTGATGAGATCCATAGTATTCCTGAGGATGGTATTGTGATCATCGCTACCGGACCTCTTACTGACGGTGATCTTTATGACAGTATTATGGAAAAGATCGGTCATCAGGATATGCATTTTTTTGATGCAGCTGCTCCTATAGTCACAGAAGCAAGTATCGACCGATCGATCTGTTTTGCCATGTCCCGATATGGTAAAGGCGGGGATGATTACCTTAATTGTCCGATGAATGAAGAAGAATACCGTCAGTTTTATGATGCACTGGTTTCTGCTGAACTTGCTGATGTAAAGGGATTCGATAAAGAAACCGTATTTGAAGGCTGCATGCCGATCGAGACGATGGCTAAGCGTGGCTATGATACGATGCGGTTTGGACCTCTAAAACCGGTTGGATTAATTGATCCGAGGATCGGTAAAGAACCATATGCCTGCGTTCAGCTTCGTCAGGATGATAGAAGTGCGTCGATTTATAATATCGTAGGATTTCAGACGCGCCTGAAATTTCCGGAACAGAAACGCGTGTTTCAGATGATTCCGGGACTTCAGAATGCAGATTTTTCAAGGTATGGTGTCATGCATCGGAATACTTACATTGAATCTCCGAAACTGCTTGACGCATCGTACCGGATGAAGGATGATAAAAATGTCTTCTTTGCAGGTCAGATCACCGGTGTTGAAGGATATATCGAATCTACAGCTTCCGGATATGTTGCCGGTTACTATGCTGCGCTGCAGGCTCTAGGAATTGAGAGCCCCGTTCGTTTCTCGCCGGAAACGATGATCGGTGCGATGGCTGCATATATATCCGATCCTGGAGTTCGTAACTTTGCACCGATGAATGCGAATTTCGGGCTTGTTTCGCCGTTGGGCTACAAAGTTAAAGGAAAGAAAAAAGAGAAAAATCTGGCATATGCGGAACGTGCGATAACGCAGATCCGTGAAAACAGAGAGATAATGGAGAGTCTTTGGAAATGAACCATCAGCAGCTGAATTCGGAAGATTGGAATAAAGTTGAAAAGAAAAGAGGCTTTTTCCGCTCTTATGCACGTGATTTCGGTAAAGTATCTGCCGGAAACTTCGTGCTTCTTGTTGGAAATATGATCGTCTTTGTTCTGGCACTTTGTGTGGTCATGCTTCTTTTCCCCATGATCATTCCGCAGTTTCTTCCGGATAAGCTTAAAGAGTATATTCTTGATACGGGGCTGGTTGATGAGTCGCTTGTTACGGATGATGCGGTAAATAACATGTATTATCTTATGACGATGATCGCTTCGTTCATGCTCTGTGGGTTTAATCTCGTTGCTAATGGCCCTGTATGTTCCGCGGTAAGTTATTATTTTAAGAATGTTCTTATCGGTGAGAATTCCTTTAAAGATGACATCAAAAAGGGATTGAAGGATAACTGGAAAAAGTCTCTTGGCGCCATGTTTGTTTCCCTCATCGTTACTTGTGTCCTGCTTTTTAACATAGGGTATTATCAGAACGGCCCGATGAGCGGCGGTGCTATGGGAATGGCGGCGAAATCCTTCTTTTTCTGTATACTTTCTTACTGGTGCTGCATGCAGCTGTTCGTTTATCCATTGATCGCATGTGTCGATCTTTCATTTAAAGAGGTATACCGGAATGCGGCGGTCATGGCGATAAAAAATTTCCCGATAGCACTTCTTGTATTTGTTGTTCAGGCACTGCTTTTCGGTTTTTTACCGTTCCTTCTGGTCTTTGTCGTAGGTTCTCTGGGTTACGGTATTGCCATGCTTTTGTATCTTCTGTTTTCGTTTGGCTTTATTGGATATATTTCCATGTATCTTACCTGGCGGGCAATTCAGAAGATCATCTATGCAGACAATTAATATATAATATTGAGTCTTTTTGATCTGTTTATTGTACTTTTACATTCAAATACGCTAAAATAGAATGAAATCGTTAGCGAGGTGTATGCAAATGATACAGTGTGAACGTGGTCATTTCTTTGATGAAAACCGATATGCAAGCTGCCCGTATTGCAGCCAGTACTCCAATCAGCCCAGATCCGTCAATCCTCCGGTTGCACCGAATATGCAGATCCCTGAGCCATCATGTGGCAAGACGGTCGCGATCGCCGGTATGGAACCGGCAAGTCCTGTAGGAAAGACTGTGGCGATTGCCGGCTTTGATGAGAATCCTGCTCCGGTTCATAAAACAGTTGCAATTGCGGAAGAACCACTTGATTTTCCACCAGTAACTCCTATTGCTGCTCCTCAGCCGGTCACGGCTCCTGCAGCTGCTCCGGTTATGCCTTTTGCGGCAGCTCCAGTAATGAATCAGCCCGCTCCAATGGCAGCACCTGTAGCCGCTCCTGCTGCTGTACCGTTTGCAGCGCCTTCTGTAGATCCTGTTGAGAATGTTTCTGTTCAGCCGCAAGTCAGCCTTCCGGTAACTGGACTTGGCGTTACGGAACATCCTATTCCGATCGCGCAGGAAGAGTATTTTTATGAGTCTTCTCCTGATAGACCTTATGCGGTTACCGGTCTCGGAGTAAAAGAACATCCGACACCGATCCCGAATGATGTTGGAGCAACTTTCCCGATTCCTTCTGAAGAAAATACTGCGGCTGCGCCTGTCGGACAGGCAGAAGCCAGTGCTTTTGCAGCATTCGGTTTCCCCGGCGGACCGGTTCCCGGAATGATGCCGGGTAATCCCGCTGCTCAGATCCCTTCTTCGGCTCCTGCGGTAGAAGAAGCCCCTGTTTCTGAACCTGCAGTTGAGGTCTCCGAACCGATCGTACCGGAAGAAGCTGCTTCCGTTCCGGAAGAAACTTCCCCTGTTCCGGAAGAAACCGCTCCATCTGCTCCTGTGGAGGCGCCGGTTTCATTTCCATCTTTTACGGAACCTGTAACTCGTGATGCTAATGCTACTGTTGCCTTGACAGAGTCCGATATGGATTATCTGCCACGTATCCATGCGCGAGCATTCCTTGTTTGCATTGATGGACCAATGACTGGCGCCAGCTATGTTTTCCAGGAATCCAGAGCAGTTATCGGCCGCCAGAAGAATTATGAGATTGCGCTTTATCGTGATATCTCTGTTTCCAGAAGCCAGCATGCGATCTTAAACTACTATAGTGATTCTTTCCGTTATACCGTTTCGGCAGGTGATGCGGATAAGAAAGTTTCTGTTAATGGTGTATTCATTGATGCTGAAACGGATCTGAAGCTCTACGACATTATCGGAGTTGGTCAGACAAGACTTCTATTTATTCCTGTATGTAGTGAGAAGTTTGCATGGTAAAGCAATTGAGTAATTTCATAGACTCCTATATCGCGTATTTCGAAGAAATGCGCTGGGTGTTTATCGGCTGCCTTGCTTTTCTCATTCTTTTCCTGATCATTTATATTTTGATATCCAGGAACCTGAATAAAGAGAAGAATTCTGTTCCGTTAAGGATCGAGCCTGCGGATGATGATTACGAATACTTTACGGTATATAACTTCGCCGTGGGAGTAAACGGTGCCGGAAACAGGATGATGGATATATGCCTTTCCAATGCCGATCCTTATGTTAATGCGATCAATAATTCTGTGGCGGTGAAAGTCGGTGAGAGTTTGAGCTTGGTTCCGTATCTTACCGTGACCAAGAACGGCTCACCTGTTGAGTATAAAGACGGACGAGAGTATATGATGCTGTCTGAACTCAGCTATCTGCCGTTTATTCGACAATGTACAAGCTCAAATGTGCTTACCTTTGACGATTACAGCTATAACTTTATAGAGTATCACTCGTCTGATCCTTCTGTACTATCGGTCACAAGCACTAATCAGAGCAATTCCGGATTTGAACTGAAGGCTAACAAGAGCGGTATTGCCGATCTGGTACTAACCTGTACATATCAGTACAAGTATAAGGATTACGATGTTCATGACGAGTTCAACGACGCATATTACAAGGCGCTGTTCCCATCTCTGCGTGAAGATACGACTCTAAAATATGACAATGACTATTACTGTGCGTTCAGATATGAGATCTCGTATAGGTTTATCGTGTATGACACAAGCAAGAAAGCAGATTTTCTCTTTGATGATACAGACATAAGCGGTCTAAACAGCCTGTTTGAAGACTGTGATTTCATTGTGGCTGCAAATGAGCCTATTAAATACAGCGCCTCCATAGACGGGCATCAGTACAGTTCGGCGATACGTGC
>ONFC01000178.1 GCA_900317035.1 uncultured Eubacteriales bacterium | reverse complement strand
AATAAGTCGAAGCTGAATAAGAAACAGAAGCGCGAGATGGTCGAGAAACTCCCGGAGATCTGTCGGGATCTGATGGCTGAGATCTCCACTCTCGACAGTAATCCCGCACTGAAAAACTATTGGGATACCGTTCTTCTTCCGAAGTTAAATGACGGGCTCGCTTCCGTTATGGGTGCGAGCGGAACGTCACTTGCTCCGCTTTTCGGTACGAGAAAAAAGATCAGTAAGATCGCCGGTGAAGATATGGCGAACCGTCTCTGCGGCGGATGTGTCGGCACGCTCGACTGCATGAAGCCGGTACTTCTTCTGGAGGATGTCCTCTCCGGAAAACTCAGTAAGGAAGAGTATATCCGCATTTGCGGACATCGCTCGACCGACGAGATGGAGCTTGCTTCTCCCCGCCCCTACGAAGATCCGTCGTTCCTGGATGAGCGCCTCCTGCAGCATAAGATGAGCGGCATGGATCTTCATGCCATGAGAAGAAACCAGGAGGAGGCTTTCGCCGAGGCGCTTTCGGAATTTAAGGAGAAGTATCCGCGGAAGAGAAAGTGGATCGATAAGAAGATCGGAAAGTTTGCCCAAGCCAACACTTTCCGCGAAGACCTCCGGAGCAAGGGCGTGTGGATCTTCAGTGTTTTCCGTGATTATCTGCGCATGATCGGCAAGGTCAATGGTCTCGGCGATGACATCTTTATGCTCACCATCGACGAAGCGTTTGCACTGACTGCCGGCGAGGCTCTCTCCGTGGAAGAGCGTATCATCAACCGCAAAAAGACCTATTCCAGATATCTGACCCAACCGTCGTTCCCGATGCTGATCGTCGGTCCTTTCGATCCGGAAAAGTGGATGCAGGATCCGGATAGAAGAAGTGATTTCTACTGCGAAGATATCTCATCGGATGTGACCTCATCTTCGGATGTAAAGGGATTCCCCGGAGCTGCCGGAAAGATCACCGGTACCGTGCGTGTAGTAAAAAGTGCCGATCTGATCGGAGAGATCGAAAACGGTGACATCCTTGTTACGGTATCCACCAATATCGGCTGGACCCTCGCTTTTCCGAAAGTATCCGCGATCGTTACCGATATCGGCGCGCCGCTGTCACACGCAGCGATCGTGGCCAGGGAATTCGGTATCCCTGCTGTCGTCGGCTGTGGAAATGCAACGACCGTCCTTAAGACCGGAGATCGTGTGATCGTAGATGGTGCAGCAGGAACAGTAACGAAAGTATAAGTGCTTTTCAAACACCTGTAAACACTGTATTTTACTGAGAAACACTGTAATTTCAGCACTTTCGGCCGTTTTGCGTTATCGTCAAGACGGTCGTCTTTGTTTACCTTCTACAAAAAAAGTCGGAAATTTTTGAAAAAGTGTTGCACAAAATAGAAAAAAGAGTGTTAACATTGTTACAGAGGTACATTTACCAACGATTCTCGCACTAAAAGTATATTTGATTGGGAGGGTGTTATGAAGAATCGAATGAGAAGTGCTCTGGCATGTTTTTTGTTGTCGTTTTTTGCGTATTTCCGGTATCTGCTCATCGTGGGAGCAGCACTCATCATCGGAAGTTTCCTTTTCCATCCGCTTCTATATGCAGGGATACTCGCACTGGTACTTGATGTGATCTTTTCGATCGGCATTACCGTGCAGGTCACGATGGTCGGACCGGTATTTAAGCAGGATTTCAAATTCCAGAAAGACCCGTAATCCGAATATATGCACTCTAAGACAAAATCAGACATCGCGTTTAAGACCGTGATCTATATCGTGTGCTCGTTTCTCGCGCTCATGAGCCTGATCCCGTTTGTCATCATGCTGATAAACGCGACGCGATCCACTCCGCAGATCCAGAGTTCCGCCCTGTCCTTCGTTCCGGGCGGAAACTTCATGCATAACCTTAGGATCTTAAAGACGAAGGAAGAATTCCAGCCGCTTCTGGGCATGAAGAATTCTCTCATCATCTCCGTCTGTGTCACGGTGCTGACCGTGTATTTCTCCTCTCTTACCGCCTATGCCATCCACACCTATAAGTGGAAATTGAAGAAAGCCTTTTTCGGACTGATCATGGGCATCATGATGCTCCCCGGAACCGTTACCATGATCGGTTTCTTTCGTGCGTGCTATCAGCTGCATCTGACCGATAATAAGCTCATGATCATCCTCCCTGCGATCGCGGCTCCGATGACGGTATTCTTCATGAAGCAGTATCTCGAGGGATCCCTGTCGATGGAGATCGTGGAGTCGGCGCGTATCGACGGCGCGGGAGAATTTCGGACCTTCAACTCGATCGTGCTCCCGATCATGAAGCCTGCGATGGCGACCCAGGCGATCTTCGCATTCGTCGGATCATGGAACAACTATTTTCTTCCCATGATCCTCTTCAACAAGCATAAGAACTACACCATGCCGATCATGGTCGCGATCTTAAACGAAGGCAACTATAACACCGAATACGGATGTATCTACGTCGGTCTTTCCATCACGGCTCTTCCCTTGATCGTGATCTATCTTCTTCTTTCGAAGTATATCGTCAGCGGTATCGCGCTCGGCTCAGTCAAGGGCTGAGGCATGAAAAAACCCCGGGAACGGGGCTTCTCCATATGCTATTCTTATTTTCCGAAGACACCTGATTATGCTGCCTTCTTCTCGGTTTTTTCGATCTGTTTTGCAAGTTCTTCTTCCCAGCTCGTCTTCTCCGGCCACTTGGAATCATCAAAGGCTTCACGGATGCACTTACAATAGAATTCTGCCTTGTCCTGACACGGCTTCGTAAGCTTCTTAGAACTGAGAAGCGCTGTCATCAGCTGAGATCTGTCTCTCGGCGCATTGATCATCGCTTTTCTCGATACGAAATGATCCTTAAACTGCTCATACATGTTCTTCTCGTAATCGCCTTCCGCATATCCGATGTAACTGAATTCGACCGGATTCAGAGTCTTCCATTCAGCCTCTGAGAAGACAGGAGAGTCGAAGTTTTCGAAGTAGTTGATCAGTTTCTTATCCACCGCCGTGAAGATCGCCTCGATGAGTCTTTCCTCGAGACTTTCGAGTTCTTTCGGGCTTCTGCACTCCAGGCCGATGTGGAAGACATAGCCATCTTCCGTATAGTACACATTCAGCTCATCCGTGATCGGCCAGTTACAAAGAACGATCTCAAACCTGGAATAGTATCCGTAGTTCAGCTGGTCGAAGAATCCTTCCGGGAATTTCGACAGGATATTCTCGACTTTATCCAGCGCGGTATTCAGTGCTTTTGCATCAGCGACATCGCCTCTTTCGAGGTATTCGGGCATGTCTTTCCCGACATATATCTTAATGCCGTATTTGTTTCCGATCTCCGCTGCGCGATCATAAAGTTCCTTCATCTCGGCATCTCCGGAATAAGGAGTCTGATTATGCATCGCAGAATTGTCATGGGCAAAAGCACTGAGCCGGTCGTCGAGTTCTTTTCCCAGAGGAAGCGGGGACGGGATCGTCTTCGGGTAAGGATAGGTGATGAACTCATGACCC
>ONFC01000156.1 GCA_900317035.1 uncultured Eubacteriales bacterium | reverse complement strand
GGTCGATGAGGAAGGAACCGAGGCGGCAGTCGTCTCCAGTGCAGGAATGCTCGCCACATCGGCCGGTCCAGGGGACCATATCGTCTTCCATGCCGACCACCCTTTCCTCTACCTCATTACCGAATCCAGCACAGGAGCCATACTCTTTGCCGGGAAGTATAGCGGAAAGTAGTTGACATTGAATGCGATTGTTTGCGCTTCTGGCTGATAATGAGTAAATTCGCAGTTGTAAAGATGAGAATACCGATGATTGTCACAAAGAAGATTGCCTCTTTCATTACTGTTCTGGCATTGGCTTTCTTTTCCTGCACCAACTGCCAGAAGGAACCGGCATCGCTACTTGCCGGAACATCCTGGGAATGTAAGGAGGATGGATCAATAATGGTCTTCAATGACAATCATTCCGGCCTATACTATTGCAAGAGTGCTATTGACGATGTCTATGACGAGTTTTTCTCATCCTTTGACTTTGTGTACGAGATTTCGGGCACGGACTTGAAGGTTCAGATTGCATACTCCAACCGGACGGCTGTTGTTGATTTTATCGTTGAGGATAATGGCTTGACTACCAAAGGAGACTACCATATTTTGCATTTTGTAAGAATTGAGCACAAGTCTCCAAAGTAGTTTAAGCGTGACTGATAGAATCAGTGAAGGCCATCCGGGAGGGTGGCCTTCCTTATGGAGTGTCAATCATTGTTTGCAGACAATATATCCGCTCTCTTTCACGATGGCGTTGTGCTGGCCGGCGGCGAGCTGATAGAACAACTGGTAGGCGGTACTGGAACGGTCAACATCGGCACGGACACTGGCCATGACCTCGGTCACGTAGGGGTATGAGTTGTTCTCGATGGTCTTTTTGCCGGGCGTGACACTATTCACTCCGATAACCTGGGTACGGTCGTCGTTGACAATGGTGTCGTAGTAGTAGAACGGTGTGTAGGCGATGCCATCCTCGTCCTGCTCCAGCTGGAAGTAAGGAGACAGCATGACGTAGCCCACCATTTCTGGCCAGTCAATCATCTTCAGCCCGTTCATCACGATGGTTTCCATCTTCTCCTGACTGCCAGAATTGGCGTTGCGGATGTAGGGATTGATGGTGGCATCGTTGCCGCCCACTTCCTTCCAGTTGCGAATCTCGCCCGTGTAGATCTTCTGGATCTGCTCGGTAGTTAATGACTCGACCGGATTACTCGCGTTGACGACAAATACCAGCGCTTCCGCGGAGAAAGCTTCCATCTCGTATTCGAATTCCCGTTCTTTCATCTCATCAAAGACGGATTGCGCCGGTTCTGCGCAGATCAGGAGCTTCGCTTCCCTGTCCATAAGATAGGAGAAGGAGCGGGTTGTCTTATGGAATTCAAGCATACTATCAGCTTCTTCTCTCGGGATACCCAGGAGTACCGATGTGATCGCCGTCGCCATCGGCTTCGTGGAAGTCGATCCGTCGATCACCGGATAATTATCTTTCGTAAAGGAAAAAGAATCCGGATCCGGTTTTTCTGTTGTACTCGGTGTCGTTTCCGGATCCGTTTCTGATTCGGTCTTCTCCGTCATGCTTTCTGTAGTGCTTTCCGTTGTGCTTTCCGATGATTCAGAGCTTTCTGTTTTAGCTTTCTTTTTACATCCGACGGAAAGGATCATTGCCATCATAAGGATGACCGAAATAATACGCTTTTTCATAAAGCTTACCTCCGCTTCCTGATTCCTTGTTTTACAACCCCAAATCCAGTATATAGGACAAAAAATGAAAAATCATCCCTATGAAATAAAGAATCTGTCACTTGAAAGCGGATAATAAACAGCAAACCGGCAGAAGAATCATGAAAAATTATCCTGCCGGTTTCGTGTTTACTATATGCAATTATTTATGTAAAAGGCGAAAGACTTACTCCTCGTACAGTGCGGTAGAGAGATATCTGTCACCGGAGTCCGGGAGAAGAACGACGATGTTCTTTCCTGCATTCTCCGGGCGCTTCGCCAGTTCAAGAGCAGCAAATGCAGCCGCTCCGGAAGAGATGCCGACGAGCACGCCTTCCTGTCTTCCGATCTTTCTTCCGATGTCAAATGCATCTTCATTAGATACCGGGAATACTTCGTCATAGATGCTCGTGTCGAGTGTCTCCGGAACGAAACCTGCGCCGATACCCTGGATCTTATGGGAACCGGAACGGCCTTCAGAGAGCACCGGAGAATCCTTCGGCTCAACTGCTACGATCTTCACGCCCGGGTTCTTTTCCTTGAGGAAAGCACCTGTACCTGTGATCGTTCCGCCTGTTCCTACACCTGCGACGAAGATATCGACTTTACCGTCGAGGTCTTCCCAGATCTCGGGACCTGTCGTTGCCTTATGCACGGCCGGGTTTGCCGGGTTGGTGAACTGGGACGGGATCAGGCTGTCCTCTATCTCCTGATGAAGCTCTTCTGCTTTTGCGATCGCGCCCTTCATGCCCTTCGCGCCTTCAGAAAGAACGAGTTCTGCGCCGTAAGCCTTCATGAGCTTTCTTCTTTCGACGGACATGGTGTCCGGCATTACGATGATAGATCTGTATCCTCTTGCTGTTGCTACAGCAGCAAGTCCGATACCTGTGTTACCGGATGTCGGCTCGATGATCGTTGTCGTCGGTTTCAGGATACCCTTTGCCTCTGCGTCATCGAGCATCGCCTTTGCGATACGGTCCTTCACGGATCCGCCCGGATTAAAGTACTCCAGTTTTGCGAATACCTTTGCAACTGCGCCGGTGGACTTTTCAAGATGTGTCAGTTCCAGGATCGGTGTTTTTCCGATCAGCTGGTCTGCGGATGTGTAAATGTTTGCCATAATAACGGTCCTTCCTTCGTTTATTTTCGCCCGGAGAATCCTTCCGGGACTTTCATCTCACTTATTTATGTTTGTTATTTTACTCTTATACCTTGGCAAAAGCACTCTCAAGATCCGCGATGATATCGTCGATGTGCTCTGTACCGATGGACAGACGGATCGTGGTCGGCTTGATGCCTGCATTCAGAAGTTCTTCCTCGGAAAGCTGGGAGTGTGTCGTGGAAGCCGGGTGGATAACCAGAGACTTGACGTCAGCAACGTTAGCCAGGAGCGAGAACAGTTCGAGATCCTCAGTGAACTTTCTTGCCTGATCAGCTGTTCCCTTCAGTTCGAAAGTGAAGATAGAACCGGCACCGTTCGGGAAGTAACGGTCGTAAAGTGCTTTTTGCGAAGGATCGATCGCCGGATGGTTGACCTTTTCTACCTTCGGATGATTCTTCAGGAAGTCAACGACCTTCAGGGCATTCTCTACATGACGCTCAACACGGAGAGACAGTGTCTCAAGGCCCTGCAGGAGCAGGAAGGAGTTGAACGGAGAGATCGCTGCGCCTTCGTCACGGAGAAGTATGGTTCTTGCCTTGATGATGTAAGCGATGTTACCGACTGCCTGTGTAAATACTACGCCATGGTAGGACGGGTTCGGCTTAGAAAGACCCGGGAACTTATCGTTCTGTGCCCAGTCGAACTTACCGCCGTCGATGATGAGACCGCCCATTGTGGTACCGTGACCGCCGATGAACTTCGTAGCAGAGTGTACGACGATGTCGGCACCGTGCTCGATCGGACGAAGGTTATAAGGAGTAGCGAATGTGTTATCTACGATAAGCGGAACACCGTTCTCGTGAGCAATCTTGGAAACTGCTTCGATATCAAGAACATCGGAGTTCGGGTTGCCGAGTGTCTCTGCAAAGAACAGCTTGGTGTTCGGCTGGACCGCTTTTCTGAAGTTCTCCGGATCTGCCGGATCAACGAATGTTGTATGGATGCCCTGATCTTCGAGTGTGTGCTCGAGGAGGTTGTAGGAACCGCCGTAGATGTTCTTGGAAGCAACGACGTGGTCACCTGCTACTGCGATGTTTGTAATTGCATATGTGATAGCTGCAGCACCGGATGCGACTGCGAGAGCCGCTACACCACCTTCGAGAGCTGCGATTCTCTGCTCGAGAACATCAGATGTCGGGTTCATGATTCTTGTATAGATGTTACCGCCTTCAGCAAGACCGAATCGGTTAGCTGCCTGTGCTGCATCCTTAAATACATAAGAAGTTGTGGCATAAATCGGTACCGCACGGGAGTCGGTTGTCGGATCTGCGTGTTCCTGGCCTACATGGATCTGTAATGTTTCAAATTTATAGTTGCTCATAGTTATATTATCCTTTCGAAATCAAAAAATGTGTTGCTGTTACTACAGCGTACTTCTCACGTGACGAGGCATATGTAGACGTA
>ONFC01000027.1 GCA_900317035.1 uncultured Eubacteriales bacterium | reverse complement strand
GGAAGCGGTAGAGCGTAGTGGTCAGGAACTGGATAACATATGCACCGAGAATCGATGCCCACATATTAAACTTACCGCCGGACAGGGCATTACCGCCGAGAGCAACCGCGAGGATCGCATCCATCTCGATATCTTTTGCGATAACGTTGTAGTTGATCGAGCTGATGCGGCTGACCTTGATGAGGGCGGCCACTGCAACACAAAGACCGAGGATAACGAATGCGAGGAATTTAATAAGGATCGGATTGATACCATTAAGTCTTGCCGACTTCTCATTAATACCGACAGCCTGTGTATAGAGTCCGAGGTTGGTAAACTTCAGCGCCAGCGCGATCAGGATAATACATATGATCACTATGAATACTGTCGTCGGGATCGGGATCCCCGGGATAACTCCGCCGAAGCATTTGAATTCCTTACCCGGTACGATCGGAAGACGGTTGGAATTGATCCATGCGGCGATCGAACGGCCTGCCGTAAACATGATGAGTGTCGCAATCATCGGCTGGATCTTAAAGATCGCAACCAGCGCACCGTTAAATGCACCACACAGCATACCGACGAGACATGCGACGAGGAAAGCGACGATGATCGGGGCCTTCAGTGTTTCCGGCGACGGGTTCGATCCGCAGAGGATCCGCAGCATCGCAGAACCAGCGATCGCGATCGTCGCACCGACCGAGATATCCTGTCCGCCGGAAGCAGCGGTAACAAGCGTCATGCCGATCGCGAGGATCGCAAGCTCGGAGCCGTAGTCCAGGATCGTTATCAGGGATCCGGAAAGCTGCGGATTTCCATCGTTATTGTGTATGAGTTTGATATTAAAGAAACTCGGACCCGCGATCAGGTTGATGAGCGCCAGTAAGACGATCGCCATGACCGGAATAAACAGCTGGTTTCCGGTGATCCTCTTTATAAGGCTTGCAGCATTACCGGAACCTTTTTTATTTGCTTCTACTTTTTTCTTATCCATCCCTTACTCTCCTCCTGCGATCGTACTCATGATCATGCTCTGTGTGAGGTCATCGCCGGACAGTTCGCCTACGGCCTTTCTGTCTCTCATGACGATCAGACGCGAGCAGGTGCGGAGCATCTCATCTGTTTCAGAAGAAATAAACGTGATGCTCATTCCTCCGGATGCGAGTTCAAGAACCAGTTTCTGAATATCCACTTTCGTACCGACGTCGATGCCTCGGGTAGGTTCATCGAGGATCAGATACTGCGGATTCATCAGGAGCCATCTGGCGAGGATGACCTTCTGCTGATTGCCGCCGGAAAGTGATTTTACCGGAGTATCTGCCGAAGCAGTCTTGATATTCAGTTTCTTTATGTATTCATCGGCAAAAGCATATGCCTGGGCTTTCGTAAACGGCTTGAAGAATCCCTTCATGACCTGCAGCGCGAGGATAATGTTTTCCCTTACGGAAAGATCCCCGACGATACCGTCGATCTTACGGTCCTCCGGAAGATATGCGATACCGTTTTTCATCGCGCTTCTCGGGTTCTTGATCTTCACGGGTTTGCCGTTCATTTTTATCTGATCTTTGATTTTAACGAGTTTACCGTTTACCATCTTTTTTCCGGGCGGAAGGACTCTGTCCGCACCGAAGATCGCACGGACGCACTCAGATCTTCCGGAACCGAGAAGGCCGGTAAAGCCGTTGACTTCGCCTTTTCTGATATAGAAATCAAAGGGCTTGATGCCTGCCACACTCTGAAGATTCTGCGCTTCATATACCGGCAGATCCGTATCGTCTCCCTCATACATACCGCTCTCCCCTTTGATATCGGAGAGGTCATCCATCTCTTTTCCGAGCATCTTGGCAACGAGCTTTACACGCGGAAGATCTTTGATCTCGTATTCTCCGACCAGCTGGCCATCGCGAAGGACGGTGATCTTGTCGCAGACTTCATAGACCTGATCGAGGAAGTGGGTAACGAAAATGATGCCGACGCCCAGAGCTTTTAGATCTCTCATCAGTCCGAATAGTTTTTCAACTTCCTGTTCATCGAGCGAGGACGTAGGCTCGTCCAGGATCAGGACCTTTGCATCCATATCCACTGCACGGGCAATCGCGACCATCTGCTGGACTGCGATCGAGCAGTTACCCAGCTGCATATTCGCAACTGCAGGGATATCGAGCTTTCGCAAGATCTTATTTGCGTCGGCATTCATTTTCGCCCAGTTTGTAAGTGACCCTTTGCCGCGGCCAATGTACATGTTTTCCGCAACCGTAAGATTCGGACACAGCGTGATCTCCTGATATACGGTACTGATACCCAGTTTCTGGGCATCAGACGGTGAATGGATCGCCACCGTTTTTCCGTCCAGAAGGATCGTTCCGCCGTCTTTCGGATATACACCTGTCAGAACCTTGATCAAGGTTGATTTTCCTGCACCGTTCTCTCCCATCAGCGCATGGATCTCGCCGCGGTTAAGGAAAAAATCTACATTTTGAAGTGCACGCACGCCCGGAAAGGTCTTCACTATACCATGCATCTCGAGCAATCTATTATCAGTTTCCACGGGACATACCTCTTTCATTTTTAAAAACGCGGTGCGGTCTCTCTCTTGGGGGGATCGAAGCCGCACCGCGTTCTAGGTAAATGGGTTATATAATCAGATTCCGTAATTATCTACATCTTCCTGCTTGATGGTAGCAGCGTCGAATCCTTTTTCTTCCATGATGATCGTCTTTTCAGGTGTCTTGCCTGCTTCGAGATCCTTGATGATGGAGTCAATGTAGCTTGCCTGGAACGGATTGCACTGTCCGTCATAGTTCCAGTTCTGCTTGAGGAGTTCTTCGAGAGCCCACTTATTGCAGTCAAAGCCCATAACGACTACGTCTTTGCCAACACCATGAGAGATACCGGCTGCATCGAGAGCTGCGACAGCGCCCTTTGCCATATCGTCGTTCTCAGCGTAGATTACGTTGAACTTTTCACCGGAGTCGATAACGGACTGAACGATCTGCTGTGCTTTTTCTGCGTTCCACTCAGCTGTCTGCTGCTTTACGATCTTCCAGTTTGCTTCTGCTGCAACCTTCTTATCAAGAGCGCCGGATCTGCCCTGCTGAGCTGCGGAACCCATAACACCCTGGATGTGGATGACATTGTACTCAGGGAGATTCTGACCAGCGAGCCAGTTAACTGCTGTATCACCTTCCTTATTCATGTCGGAAACGATAGATGCTTCATAAAGACTCGGATCTGCGTCGATCGTTCTGTCGAAGAGGATGACCTTAACGCCTGCGGCCTTTGCATCCTGGAGTACAGAATCCCATCCTGCTGTATCTGCTGCGGAAAGCAGGAGATAGTCAACTTCGTTCTGGATAAATGTCTTCGCGTACTGGATCTGCTCGTCGTTCTTCAAGCTGTAAGAGAAAGAAGCATCATAGCCGTTCTCTTTGGTGAACATCTTCTTGAGATCTGCATCGTTTGCTGTACGATAACCGGACTCGTTCGGATCGTTGTTGATGATGCCGACTTTGATCAGCTCACCGGACTTCTGCTCTTCTGCTTTGGATTCTGTTTTCGATTCAGTTTTTGACTCAGCCTGTGTCTCTTTCTTATCTTCGGACTTCTTGCAGCCTGCAAGACTGAAAGCAAAAACAGAAGCCATGATCAGTGCAACTACTTTTTTCATTTTTTACCTCCCTGGTTAGAACCATATTCGGGGTCTTCCCCCGTCATCTGGTTTCATTTTAGGTTTGCCCTGAAAAAAGACCATGCAGAAAAAACGGAAACGAAGTTGGTTTTTTTCTCCCTTCATTTCCGTGTTTAAAATTTTTACGAAACTGGTGTAGATTTTTACGATTCACACATTGTGTGATAAAGAAAAAATAACTATTTCTCCGCCAAAAGCACTCTTATTTCTTCGGAAGACGGATCCTTACACGTGTGCCTTTATTCAGCACGCTCTCGAGATGGATGCCGTAGCCTTCTCCGAAGTTTAAGCGGATCCTCTCATTAACATTATAAAGGCCATAGACGACATTCTTTTCGGGGGTGCCGTCTCGGATCGCCTTTCGCACCTGACGCAGACGCTCCTCGTCCATTCCTTTTCCGGTATCCTCGACAACGATCGTGAAGTGATCTCTTTTCTCTTCCGCATAGATCGTGATCTTTCCGCCGCCGCGCTTATTCTTGATGCCGTGATACAGTGCATTTTCCACGATCGGCTGGATCGTCAGCTTCGGGATCTTATATTCATTAAATTCTTCCGGTACATTGATCTCGAAGGTGAGGATATCCTGATACCGGATATGCTGGATCTCGAGATACGATCTTACATGCTGCAGTTCTTCACGGATTAGGACGTTTTCTTTCCCCTTATTCAGAGACAGTCGGAAGAAATCAGAGAGGTTTCCGACCATGCTGACGACCTGCTTCTGGTTTCCCGCTTCCGCGGACCAGACGATCGCATCAAGCGTATTATAGAGAAAGTGCGGATTGATCTGCGACTGCAGAAGATCGAACTCCGCTTTCCGCAGAAGCTTCTGCTCTTCTTTTACCTGCTCCTCGATCGGCTTCGTGATAAACTTCGGACCGAAGTAGGATACGATGATCATACTCACGAGAGAAAAGACCAGAAGTCCTATGGAGATCTCTACGATATTTACGAACATCGCATTGTTCTGCGCCTGCACCGTCTGGATCTGCCGGTTCTCATAATAGATATATTCGTTGATCGTATCCTTCAGAAGCGACGTTACGATCTGGACGTCGTTTTCCCAGATCAGCATGTTGTCTTCGTACTTATTTTCGTGCCGGAGATTCTCCGTGATACGGTCCACATATGTCTCTAAGTTAGTTAAGTATTTCTCCGCATATGCCAGACGCTGCTGGTTATCTTCCGTTGTGGTGTAGTCCTTCAGTTCCGATACGACCTGACGGGCTTTGGAGAGGTCTTCTTTCAGCCCGGAGCTGTCGGGAGTGACATAACCTACGATAAGAAGATATGTCTCATTATCGAAGTCTTCTTTAAACTGAAGGCTGAATTCACTGGCCTTCACAACGGAGCTGATCATGTCATTGTTTCTTTTATTGATCCGCTGCATGTTATAGAAGGCAAATGCGATAAATACCAGACTCGGCAGCAGAAGGACGATGTACGATATTCGGATCTGCGTCGCCAGACGCGATCTGTTTTTTTGCCGCTTCTCTTTCGTCATGTTTCTTCTTCCGCTCCGCGTCCCTTACTTCTGTACTGTGTCGGCGTCACGCCCTGCGTCTTCTTAAATAGATAAGAAAAATAATGCGGATCTTTATAGCCCACCATGATACCGATCTCGTTACTCTTCTTCGAGGTACGGGACAGAAGTTCTTTTGCCATATTCATACGGTAATCCGTCAGATACTTGATGAAGGGCTGGCCTGTCTCCTGCTTGAAGATGGAGCTTAAGTGGTTCGGCGAGAAGTTGACCTGTGCAGCCAGAGTATTGAGAGACAGTTCCTCATCCGAATAGTGTTCATTGATATACGTGATCGCATCTTTAATGACATCATGATAGCGTCCGAGCGTATGGTCTTCCCGAAGATCGAGCGCGGTACCGAGGATCTCAAGAAGATACGCATGCGTCTTATCCTCATCGACAAGCACATCGCCGGACGGGAAAGAAAACTTCTGTTCCATCTCTTCTCTGGAAAGGCCGAGTTCATTTTCCGCAAAGTCCGCCACACAGAAATACACATCCATCGCGATATACTGGCGGAGCATCTTGGACTTTAAAGCATGATCTCCGATGTTATTGAGATATTCTTCGAGGAAGAACGAGAGCTCGGAAGACTCACCGGCACGGAGGAAGCGCTTCATGAGACGGCGGTCGATATGCTTCGGATCGATCTCCGAGAGGATATCGACATTATTTTCCGGACGAAGTCCTTCTTTCGATCCGTAAAGGAAAGCATTCTCCGACGTCAGATAGAGGTGCGCATAGGCACGGCTTGCCCAGTCAAAAGACGTATGGATCTCGGAGAGCCTTCCCACCGGCTGGCCGACCGCGCCGAAGTAGCGGATATGTTTATACCCCGCAAAAAGCGCTGTCATCTGATCGATCGCGTTTCTGATCTTCTTTTCGATATCCTTATCGTCATCGCCCTTAAAGAGAAGTGCAGTACCTTCGACCTTAAAGTCGAAAAAAAGTGCATCCGTTTTTTCTGCGATCTTTCTTACTTCTTCCTCGACACGAAGAACGCTGTTCGAGTATTCGCCGATGTCATGCTTATCGGACCAGATCTTCAGGAGCATGATGTTATATCGAAGTGCGGAGATATCGATCGACAGATCCTTCGCCTCCGCAAGGAGTTCGGAAGTGCTTTTCCCGCCCTTAACGAGCGTGTTGAAATAATCACGCTTATCGAGTTCCGTACGCTCACGCATCTCTTCTTCGTAGCGCTGTGCCGCTTCTCTCTCCGCCTTTTTCTCACGGATTTTCTCCGAGAGCGCATCGACCTCTTTCATGATCGACTCGCCATTGACCGGTTTTAAAAGATAGCAGGAAACACCGATCTTGATCGCTTCTCTTGCGAACTGGAAATCTTCGTATCCGGTGAGGATAATGATCTCGATCCAGGGAAACTCCGACTTGATCATGCGGCTTAAGGTGATGCCGTCCATAAACGGCATCTTGATATCCGTGATGACGATATCGGGTTTTAGTTTCTGGATCATGGAATAGGCGACTTCGCCGTCACCCGCTTCGCCGCAGAAGTCATAGCCGTGCGAACTCCAGTCGATATTATTCTTTATGCCTTCACGGACGACGAACTCGTCCTCGACCAGAAATACTTTCAGCATAGCTTGATCCCCACTGCGTCTTGATACGATAAAAAAACCGCCGATAGTCTCGGCGGTTTCATTATCATGCATTTAACATCATTCGTCAAACAAGATCTCCCGCTCCGGCATAAGGGCGGACCTTCCGCCAGGCGAAGAAACGTCTCTCCGGTCTTACTCGATAACCAGTTCTCTGATCTCGACTTTCTTAACTTTCCGTGCAGTCATGTAGGCGAAGAGGAAGAAACATCCCAGAAGAAGGAGGACCGGGATCAGGATCGTCTCCGTACGATACTTCGAAGTGAAGTTAGAGACACCGACGCTTCTGAGGACCGTGCTCAGTGTCCGGTTTGAAAAAAGAACACTCAGAACGATACCTAAAGCAGATCCGATCACGGCGATGATCAGGAAGCGAAGCGCAAACAGCAGGCGGAGTTTTCCCGAGGTAAAGCCGATGGCTTTATAGATGCCGAGGTCTCTTCTTTCCTGTGCAAAGGACTTGCTGCAGATCATGGAAACGACGACCAGTACGAAGATGATCGATAACGCATAGATCGTATAACGCATGGCATCGACTGCGGTCGAGATCGATTTGATATCCGAGACTTCGGAAAAATCGGAATCTGCCGTGATCTTAAACCTGTCTCCGAGTTTTTCTCTTATTGCTTCTGCGATCCGATCAGCCTCCTCCGGCTCTGAAAGGCTCGCGCCGTACCAGACATACCCGTTCACACCGATCTTTTTCGCTCCGGCATCGGACATGGCCATTGTCATACCGGTATCGTTCATGCTGCAGAAAATACCCGAGACGATAAATTCCTCCTTGTATTCTCTTCTCGCAACTTCGAGCTTATCGCCTGTCTTCAGCCCCAGATCCTCGGCCAGGATATCCGTGATAACGAGTTCATTGTCATAGACCGGTGCTCTACCGGAGACCATACTGATCGTTTCCGGATCACGATAAAACTGACAATAGATCGTATTTCCGTTGACCGTGACATACTCGTTTCTAAAGAAGATCGACTTATTGACACACGTTTCGTCTTTCACGACAGATTCGATTTTCTCCATCTCCTCTTCGGTAAAGTTTCTATCCTGCGGTCTTACCTCGACTTCGCAAAGGATCGAACCCAGAGCCTCGAGTGCGGACTTCGACTTCATGCAGCTGGCCATAAGATTTACGGTAAGCATGAAGAACATCAGAAGTGCCGTGATCAGGATCGCCACGAGATAGCGGCGCTTATTCGAACTGAACTGACGGTAGGAAAGGCTCATGGACAGGTTCTTTCCGGAAACCGGTGCCGTCAGGAAACTGTCGAAATAGACATCCCTGCTCTCGCCGGTCAGTGCTTTTACCGGAGAAACCTTCGCCACTTTTCTCGTCGCAAGAAGGATGACCAGGACCGACAGTACCAGGATCACGAGAAGCACCAGGAGACTCGTCCCGAGATCGACATCTTTCTTCGCGATGATTGCCGTGATCGGCTGGAAGATCCCGCCGAAAAGAGAGATCATGGGGATCGAGAGAATGGTTCCCATAATGGCACCGACGATCTCTGCAAGAAGATACTGCAGCATATAGAGCACGCGTATTCTTCCCTTTGTGAATCCTTCGGCTTTCAGGATGCCGATCTCCGCATAGCTCATCTCGATCGTCACGGTGATATTGTGCGCCATGATGATCAGCACAACGCCCGCGAGGACCATCGCAAATCCGATCATGATCGAGCAGATGATGTCCGAGAAAAGATTGGTATAGTGCTTCATCTGGGTCTCTGTCGCCGAAGCGTAAGCATAGTCCTGAATACCGGTATCACGGTTGATCGTTCTTGCAAACTCACCGTCACTTAATTCGCAGTCAGCACTCTTATACACATAAACGATCGTGACTCTTCCCGCGACCTCCGAGTCAGTGGCAACATCCACATCAGCAGCAAGTCTTTCGAAGGTCTCCGGTGCGACATATACGGTCTTCCATCCGACCATCGCGCAGCCGTCCACCGGCTCGACAACAAATCCCTCGATCTTGAGAGTATACTCACCGGATTTCGTCTCAAAGCGCAGGTCATCTCCGACTTTGCAGCCGTCGTTGGTGGCGATACCCTGAACGAGATAAATGCCGTTTTCCGAGATCGGGCGGACCTCATCGAGATAACCGGAAAAGTCATCTTTGAACTGCTTGGTGACAACACCATTGAGCGGCACGATCAGCCAGCTCTGGTTGTCCTCTTTATCCTTTACGAAATGTCTTCTCATCAGAACGGCATCAGAAGTCGCCACGTGATCGACCAGCGGATGGTCTTTGACCTTCTGCAGAAGTTCATCTGAAAGACGTTCATTCGTGATGTTCATCATGAGGTTTGCCGCATTGGCTTCCTCATACGCATCGTCGACACTTTTTCTGACGTTCTTCTTCACACTGTAGATCGTCGTCAGGAACATCGACACGATGATCATCAGGAGCACGATGCCAAGGAACGTGCCCTTCTTTCTTTTAATGTTGGCACGAAGCAAAGTAAGGATATCCATTTTCGTCCCTCCTTACCACTTCATGGAGGACAGCCATGCGCTTACCTGTGTCTCGCGGCTCTTTTCCTCTTCCTTATCGTACGGCGGAAGTGTCATCTCCCCAATCACGTTACCGTCTTCCAGATACAGAAGCCGGCTGGCGCGAAGTGCCGCACGAAGATCGTGGGTGACCATCAGGATGCTCTGGCCGTTTCTGTTGAGTTCCGTCATCAGGTCCAGAACTTCCTTCGTATTCTTTCTGTTCAGTGCGCCTGTCGGCTCATCAGCGAAAAGCAGCTTCGGCTCATGGATGATCGATCTTGCGATCGCGCAGCGCTGCTGCTCACCGCCGCTGACCTGCGACGGAAGATGCGTCTTCACATCGGAGATGCCCATCTGCTCGAGAAGATTCTCGGCGCGTGCTTTTACCTCGGAAGCGCTCTTACCGTTATTGAGGTATCCCGGCACCGCGACATTTTCCAGAAGATTCAGATTCGAGATCAGGTGCATCTGCTGGAAGATAAAGCCGAAATCATGCGATCTTAACTTCGCCAGATCCTTTTCCTTCATCTTTACGAGATCTTTCCCGTCGAAAAGCACTTGTCCCGAGGTAGCCTTATCCATTCCCGACAGTGCGTAAAGCAGTGTGGACTTACCGGAACCCGATGCGCCCATAACTACTGTAAAATCTTTTTCTCTTATCTCCAGATCGACATGCTGCAGTACATGCACCTGCCCGCCGTTATGTGCGAAACTCTTGCAGAGATCATGTGCGGTAAGAATGTTCTGACTCATGTGTTTTTGTCTCCTTTTTCCTTCTCAAATGTTTTCCATGTGTATCGTTGTACTTAGAGTATCCGTGAAAACATATTAAGAAGTCCTTAACCTTTCTCCATGATCAATCTTTTTTCTCAAGTGGAAGCATCAGCTTCGCCAGAAGTCCGTCGCCCGTATTTTGAAGAACGATATCTCCATCCATCTGCGTCATCAGGTACTTCACGATATAAAGTCCGAGTCCGGATCCCTGCTGCGATCCTTTGTTATGTCCTCTATAAAACTTATCGAAGATGAACGGCATATCCTCATCCGGGATACCTTTTCCGCTGTCTTTTATACATATAGATATATATGGATCTTTTCTCAGAAGGCTTACGGAGATCAGTCCAGGCGCGTATTTTCTGGCATTTGTGACAAGGTTTTCGATGCACTGCAGGAGCCTTCCCGGGTCCGCGCTGACATGTCCTTCGATGCCACAGGAATCGTAGGTGATCTCTTTTCCGTCCGGATCCAGATCCTTGACCGCGTTCCCGACAAAACCGCTGATCTCCAGTTCCTTCTTCTCTACCTTCAGACGGTTCATATCCGAAAGCGAGTGCAGAAGAAGATCGTCGGTGACTTTACTTACCTCATCGCTCTTTTTCATGATGACCTGAAGATACTGCGCACGCTTCTCCGGCGTACTGTCCATGTTCGCTTCAAGTCCTTCCGCATATGCACGGATCGAGGTGATCGGTGTCTTGATGTCGTGGGACAGTGTCGCGATGACGGTCTTATTATTCTCGATCGCTTCTTTTTCCGACGCACGTGCTTTATTGAGTTCTTTCCGCATGCTGTCGAAGGCCCAGGAGAATTCTCCGACCGCCGAGCCCCGATCATAGGTCAGCGGGATATCGGTGTTGCCTTTGGCGATCTCGGTTGTGTACTTTGAGATCTTCTTAAGGGGCCGTAACACTGTTACAAACACGAAGATTCCGGCACTTAGAAGGAATACGAGGGCAGCCCCTCCGACGATCAGGATCCGGGTATCTCTTCCCGTACCGTTATTGCATTTCCGGATATTTTCGGACAATTCAGAGAGCTTTTCGGAAGCTGTTTCCGTGTTCCCCTCCTGGACAAGCTTATCGATCTCGTTGATGCTGACGAGGTTTTCGCTTGCCGATTCATCTCCTCTTTTCCCCGAATCAAGATAGAGCATCACGGAAAGAAGGATGACCAGAACCATCAAAACGGCAAAGATGCCGAGCACACGTTTACGCATTCTCCGGCACCTCCAGCATATAGCCTACTTTATAGACAGTCTTGATGAACTTCGGATCCGCAGGGTCCTCTTCGAGTTTTTCACGTAGCCAGCGGATATGGACGGTCAGTGTCGATGCTTCCGATGTCATAAAAGCACCCCACACAGACGTTAAGATCTTATCTTTCGGCATGGCCTCGTTCTTATGCTCACACAGAAATGCCAGAAGGTCGAATTCCCGAAGCGATAGCGCTACCGGCTCTCCCTTTTTCGTAACTGATCTCGCCGTGATATTTACGGAGATATCTCCGAAAGTCACGATCTTCTCTTCTGTTGAAAAACCATATGTCCTTCTAAGCAGTGCCTGTACATGCACGAGGAGTTCCTTCATGGAATAAGGCTTCGGAAGATAGTCATCCCCGCCGATCTCATAGCCCGAGATGCGGTCACTCTCCGAAGTTCTTGCACTGGCAAAGATCACCGGGACGGTCGATACTTCACGAAGCTGCTTACAGATTTCGAACCCGTCGCTGTCCGGAAGATTAATGTCGAGAAGCAGGAGATGGTAGGAATTGGAAGACAGAAGGCCGAACGCCTCTTCCGCGGATTCCGCGGTCGTAACTTCATAACCGTAGCCCGAGAGCATATCCGAGATGATCACAAGGATATCCCTGTCATCGTCAATGATGAGAATCTTATATGCCATAGTCCCCTCTCCAAAGAATCCTTTGCTTAATTTCAGCAACGATTGCTTCTTCTAGTTTAACGCATTTTAGGGCTTATTGCTTCTCAAAAAAATATGCGTGCCAGTCGCCCTTCTGTTTTTCTTCAATAAGCTTAAGGCCGGCGGCTTCGCATGCAGAGAGCGCGATCTCTTTTTTGTGGTCGATGATACCGCTGGTAATGAAGTGTCCTCCCGGAAGAAGCTTCTCCGGAACCATCGGTGCGATCCCTGCGATGATCTCGGCAACGATATTGGCGATGATGAGGCTGTAGCCCTCTTTCTTCGCATCCTTCAGTTCGCCGGTATAGCAGTCCACTTCCACTCCGTTCTCTTTGCAGTTTTCAATGGCGACATCCACAGCCAGTCTGTCGATGTCACATGCCTCGACGGATTTGGCTCCAAGCTTACTTGCGATGATCGACAGTATGCCTGAACCGCAGCCCACATCGAGGACCGAATCTTCCGAAGATAGATATTCATCGATGAATTCTGCACACATTGATGTAGTTTCATGTGTTCCCGTTCCGAAGGCGGAACCCGGGTCCAGATAGACCACTTTCTGTTCCTCCGTCTCGGTGACGGATTCTTTTTCCCAGGAAGGAGCGATCGTCACACGCGGGGAAACAGAGAATGCGTGATAGTCTTTCTTCCACTCATTCTCCCAGTCTTCATCCTTGACATACTTATAGGTGACTTTTCCGTCTCCGACCGGCAGGAACTGTCCGATGTCGGAAAGTCTTTCTTCCAGAAGATTGATCGTTTCTTCCAGAGATTTACTGCCGGTGGCAATATTTCCATAGATCGTGCCGACGCCTTCCGGATTATCGTATTCTTCCTCTTTCGCGCCGAGACGGATCCCGTCTTCGAATTCAGCGAAATATGCGTGGATCTTTACATCCGATCCGAGCGAATCGACAAATCCGTCATCCGCATATGCCAGAGAATCCGGATCATCGATGATCCTCTTTATCTCCAGCGGGTCACAAACAGCGATTCCGTCGGCTCCCAGCTGGCTTAACATCTCGCAGATCGCATCCGATGCATCCTCGGTCGTAATGATTTCGATCTCTACCCATTTCATAAAACATTCACGCTCACAAATATTTATTTTGCATTTATTTTACAACTGCCGAAAACCTGTTGCAAATAATAAAACTTATTTATAAAATTTTATTAGATAGGTATGAGAGGGAGTTCTGACTTTGAAAAACAGACGTAGAAATTCCAGGGGTCATGAGGTCGCGAAAGTAGTTGCAGTACTCTTCGTTTTAGCAGCCTTCCCCACTCTTCTCATCGCACATTCCAAGTGGAACAAAAAACAGATGACACAGCCTCATGCAAATTCTGCCGAGCAGGATGTCGTGCTTTCGGATTATGGTGCTTCGCCATCCATCGAAAAGGTCATGACAGACGCAGCTGCCCCGATCGAGATTCCGATGCAGAAAGAGCAGGAAACAGAACCTGATCTGACACTTGATGTCGCACAGAGTCCGGTTCAGGTGTATGAGAGCTATCACCTTGTCGGCCTTGGTCTGGATCCGGATACGCTCGAGTCGGATTTCTGGCAGAGACAGCTCAGTGCCGGTGCGAACAGACAGCTCATGCTGAATCCTTTCACCACAGATCCGAAGTATGCCAGACTCTGCAGAGATTACGGCATCGTCGGCGAGACGGAATATGTCGAGCTGATCGCTGTCGGCGATAACCTCTATCACCTGAGTATCACCAATGCCGGCAAGCAGGAAGACGGCAGCTATAACTACGATAACATCTATGCCAACATCAAAGACTACATCAAGGATTCCGACATCAAGATCATCAACCAGGAAGTCGTTCTGACATCCGATCAGTCCCAGTGGACGAATTTCCCTGTATTCGGCGCACCGATTGAGGGCGGCGAGGCAGTCGTAAATGCAGGCTTCAATGTTGTCACCCACGCGACGAATCACAGTTGGGATAAAGGCCGTAACATCGCGATGGAAGATATCGAATTCTGGAAGAACCAGGACGATCTTCTTCTCACCGGCATGTACGATTCACAGGAAGATTATGACAACATCGTGATCGGCGAATATAAAGGCGTTAAGGTTGCTTTCCTGAACTACACACAGAACCTGAACGGTTTTACTCTCCCTTCTGACAGCAAGTATATGGTTAAGCTCCTCGATATAGATCTGATCCGCGAAGATATCGCCAGAGCCAGAGAGCAAGCAGATATCGTGATCGTATTCCCGCACTGGGGCGAAGAGTATCAGACCACACCTTCCTGGTATCAGAAGGATCTGGCACAGAAGATGGCAGATGCCGGCGCCGACCTGATCATCGGCACGCACCCGCATGTCATCCAGCCTCTCGAGATCATCACCTCGGAAGACGGCAGAGAAGTTCCCTGCTTCTACTCTCTCGGTAATTTCGTATCGAACATGCCGTGGAACGAGACATATGTCGAAGCGATGGCAAAAGTCCGCATCAAGAAAGAAGGCGGCAAGGTCTCCATCGAGTGTGTCGAAGCTGTTCCAATGGTCAACTTCCGCTCCCCGAACCTTGATTACTACACTGTCTATATGCTCGAGGATTACACGACAGAGATCGCAAGGACCCAGAGAAAATGGGAGATCACGCCGACCTACGTCGAGAACTTCTTTGACAGCGTATTCACCACGCGTTATTACGAAATGAAGCAGGACTGACCGTCCATTTCTTCAGGAAACGTCTCTTATTCTCCCACCTATGATTTCTTCCGGCTCCATGATATTATGAAGCTGTACGTTTCATGTATCGTGATCGTACAAGGGTCAACAAGAACAAGGAAATCGAGGTAACGGGTTATGAAAAAAGAGAAAAGCTTAGGGGCAAACTATATCTTCCGAAGCAAAAAGATGCTGAAACTCTTCGCACTGACTGCTGCCACAGCAGTATTACTTTCCGGCTGTAATTCCTCAAAAAACAAGGATGGCAAAGACGGAAAAATAAATCTTTCTTCCAAAGAGAATGAAGCCACTACCACCACAGAAGAGACCAAAGAAACTCCGACACCGACGCCGGAAGCTACACCGACTCCGGATCCGACACCGACACCATTACCGGATATGGCGGATCTGGATATCGACAGGCTGTTTCTGTACTATCCTGAAAAGTTTCCGGTGATCGATAGTTCCACGGCAAGAAAGCCGATCACGGAAGCGATCCACGAGCATTTTCTGGGCGATGATACTGAACATCTGCCACTTTGCTCCAAGACACATGGTGCATGGCTCAATCTCGCAGATAAGGTAGCTGATCTGGTCTTCCTTGTCGCTCCGACAGAGGAAGAGGAATCCCATTTCCGCGAGGTAAAAGCCAACATCGAGATGAAGCCTTACGGATATGATGGACTTGGTTTTATCATCAGTTCCGACTGTCCTGTAAAGAGCCTGACACAGGATCAGATCCGCGGGATCTACGAGTGTAAGATCACCAACTGGAAACAGCTCGGCGGACCGGATGCCGAGATCCATCCGTATTTCCGTGACGACCAGTCCGGAAGCCAGCGCCTCTTCGAGCAGTTCCTGTGGCCGAATGGAGATGCTCCGGATTTCACCAAAATGATGGATCACTTCTACTTCGAAGATGATATGGAAGACATCACAGATGCCGTTTCCAATGATAAATATGCGATCGGCTACAACATCATCTCTTATCTCGACTGGGCATTCGAACAGGGATATATCGATCTTGTTGCCATCGATGGAGTTATTCCGAAAACAGAGACGTTTAAAGATGGTACCTATCCCTATATCACCACTGCATATGTCGCGATCCGCGCAGACGAACCAGAAGGCAGCCCGGCCCGGTTGCTGTATAACTGGATCGGCTCTGAAAAGAGCATCGAGATCATCGAGGCGAACAGTTCCCTGTCCGTGGTTGTCGGAGAATCCGTGATAATGAAATACGATTCCTGATTTCCTGCCTTGATCAATAGCAGATAGTCCAAGTAACGGAACAAAAAGCAAGGGCGCCTCATCGTGAGACGCCCTCTTTTGTTTTTCCTTTTGAAAAGAACTCTTACTTGAACATTCCTTTTACTCTCTCGAAGAAAGAACCGCGTTTCTGGTAGTTTCTCTCATTCAGTGTCGCATCAAAGCTAAGAAGCTTTGCCTTCTGTTCTTCTGTGAGTTTTGTCGGGACCTCGACGGAGAAACGTACGGTGTGATCGCCTCTCATGCCCGCACGATTCTTATACGGAATACCTTTTCCTTTCAGCGTCAGGGAATCGCCCGGCTGGGTTCCTTCCTTTACATGCACAGTCTGTTCGCCATCGATCGTAACTACCTGAACGTCTGCACCAAGCGCTGCCTGCGAGAATGTGATCGGGATTTCACAGTATGTGTTGTTCCCCTGTCTTTGCAGGATCGGATGCGGCTTGACACGGAACTGGATATAGAGAGTTCCGTAAGGGCCACCGCGGAGGCCCGGCTCACCTTCGCCTGCGATCGGGAGCATATCACCCGTATCTACGCCTGCCGGAATATGAACCTTCAGTTCTTTTCGAATAACTGCACGTCCTCGTCCACGGCAGTTCGGACACGGGTTCTTAATCACCGTACCGCGGCCGTTACATGCCGGACAATCACGTGTCACCATCGTCATACCAAAGAGAGTCTGCGCATGCTCCTGAAGACGTCCGCTACCCTTACATGTAGGACATGTTTCCGGCTTGGTACCGGATGCGGCACCGGAACCCTTACATACAGAGCAGGTGTCTTCCTTATTGATCGTGATGGTCTTATCCACACCAAATGCCGCTTCCATGAAGTCCAGCGACATATTGTACTTGAGGTCGGCACCTCTGACCGGACCGTTGTTTCTTCTTCCGCCGCCGCCAAAAGCACCGCCGAAGAACGATCCGAAGATATCTCCGAGATCGACTGCCGAACCCGAGAACCCGGAGAATCCCTGCCCATCGACACCGGCATGACCGAACTGGTCATAGTTCCTTCTCTTTTCCGCATCGGACAGAACGGCATACGCTTCGTTACATTCTTTGAACTTTGCTTCCGCTTCCTTATCTCCCGGATGAAGGTCCGGGTGATACTGCTTGGCCATCTTACGGTATGCCTTTTTGAGTTCGTCATCAGATACGCCCTTATTTACGCCAAGGACCTCATAGTAATCACGCTTTTGTTCAGCCAAAGCCCTGTTCCTCCTTTATCGGCATAAGGCTGTACACGAATTTACGTGCACAGCCCCGCCTCTATACGTCATTTCAATTCGCGTGTTTCACGCTCCGCAACAGAGATCAGAAATCTCCGCCGGCACTCTTAAAGCCTTCGCCGCCTTCAGCTCCCTGATCCGGAGCAGCGCCTGCACCCGGGTTAAAGCCTGTGAAATCCTGCGGATTCGGCTGGCCCTGTGCGCCTTCCGGCTGTACCTGAGCGTAGATCTTCTCAGCGACCTTAGAGAATGCGTTTGTAACGTTATCTGTCTCGGTCTTCATGTCTTCTGTATTGTTTGCTTCGATAGCCTTCTTCAGACGATCGAGAGGCTCCTGGATGGAAGACTTATCTGCCGGATCCATCTTATCTTCGAGATCCTTCATGGTCTTCTCTGTCTGGTAAACACAGGACTCTGCCTTATTCTTTACTTCGACTTCTTCCTTACGTGCCTTATCTTCTGCAGCGTGCATCTCAGCTTCCTTGATCGCCTTATTGATATCTTCCTCACTCATGTTGGAAGAAGCGGTGATCGTGATGTGCTGCTCACGGTTGGTACCGAGGTCTTTTGCACTTACATTAACGATACCGTTGGCATCGATATCGAAGGTTACTTCGATCTTCGGAACACCACGCGGTGCCGGTGCGATACCATCGAGAATGAAGTTACCGAGCTCCTTGTTGTATCTTGCGATCTCACGCTCACCCTGGAAGACATGAACGTCAACCTGAGACTGGTTGTCTGCAGCTGTGGAGTAAACCTGGCTCTTCTTTGTCGGGATGGTTGTATTTCTCTCGATCATCTTGGTGAATACGCCGCCTTCTGTCTCGATACCGAGAGAAAGAGGTGTAACGTCGAGGAGCAGGAGTCCCTTGACATCACCGGTAAGAACAGCTGCCTGAATTGCAGCACCGATCGCTACGCACTCATCCGGGTTGATGCCCTTGAAAGGCTCTTTGCCGAAGTGATTCTTAACAGCATCCTGTACAGCCGGGATACGTGTGGAACCGCCGACGAGCAGGATCTTCTGGATATCGCTCGGTGTCATGTTTGCATCGGACATCGCACGGCGTACCGGCTCCATTGTTGCTTCAACGAGGTCGGATGTCAGTTCATCGAACTTCGCACGTGTCAGTGTGATATCGAGGTGCTTCGGGCCTGTAGCGTCTGCTGTGATGTACGGCAGGTTGATGTTGGAAGTGGTTACACCGGAAAGCTCGATCTTCGCCTTCTCCGCTGCTTCCTTCAGTCTCTGCATCGCCATCTTATCGTTTGTCAGATCGACGCCCTGTTCTTTCTTAAATGTATCTACGAGGTAATCTACGATCTTCTTATCGAAGTCATCACCGCCGAGACGGTTGTTACCGGCTGTAGCAAGAACTTCGAATACGCCGTCGCCGATCTCGAGGATGGATACATCGAATGTACCGCCGCCGAGGTCGAATACGAGGATCTTCTGATCGGATTCCTTATCGAGGCCGTAAGCGAGGGATGCTGCCGTCGGCTCGTTGATGATACGAAGAACTTCGAGGCCTGCGATCTTACCAGCATCCTTTGTAGCCTGACGCTGTGCATCGGAGAAGTAAGCAGGAACCGTGATGACCGCCTGTGTTACTGTCTGTCCGAGATAAGCTTCCGCATCGCTCTTCAGCTTAGAGAGGATCATTGCGGAGATCTCTTGCGGAGAATACTGCTTATCATCTACGGATACCTTGTAGTTCGAGCCCATCTCACGCTTGATGGACATTACTGTTCTCTCCGGGTTGGTGACGGCCTGACGCTTTGCGACCTGACCGATCAGACGCTCGCCGTTCTTAGAAAAAGCAACGACGGATGGAGTTGTACGGTTACCTTCCGGATTCGGGATAACGACCGGCTCGGAACCTTCCATAACCGCTACACATGAGTTTGTTGTACCTAAGTCAATACCAATTACTTTTGCCATATTCTTTTTCCTCCTTCATCGGGAAAAGCACTTGTGCCCGTTCCCGTTTGTGTTTCTTTTTTCCGGAGTTTAGACCCTAAAGGAAATCTCCCTTAAGATCTCTTCTCCATGATGTGATCGACCAGACCATACTTCAGAGCTTCCTCAGCTGTCATCCAGTTGTCACGCTCGACATCCTTCTCGATGGTCTCGAGGGACTGGCCGGAAGCGTCAGCCAGGATCTTATTGAGCTTCTGCTTGGTTCTCTTGATGTGATCTGCTGCGATCAGGATATCGGTTGCCTGACCCTGAGCGCCTCCCAGAGGCTGGTGGATCATGACTTCCGCATTCGGCAGGATGAATCTCTTGCCCTTTGTACCTGCTGTAAGAAGTACCGCACCCATGGAAGCTGCCATACCCATGCAGATGGTCTGCACGTCCGGCTTAATGTGCTGCATGGTGTCATAGATCATCATGCCGTCAGTAACGGATCCTCCCGGGCTGTTGATATAGAACTGGATATCCTTATCCGGATCCTCTGCCTCGAGGAACAGAAGCTGTGCAGTGATCAGGCTTGCTGTAACTGCATTTACTTCCTCGGAAAGAATAACGATTCTTTCTTTCAGAAGACGGGAGAAGATATCGTATGCACGTTCGCCACGATTCGTCGACTCAATAACGGTTGGG
>ONFC01000057.1 GCA_900317035.1 uncultured Eubacteriales bacterium | reverse complement strand
GAAAAAGCTTCCGCATCATTGTCGGTCTTCACGAAGCACTCGGAATAAGAGCTGAAGACCAGCCCGTCTTTTCTCACATAAGCGAAAAGATCGACCGTTCCGTCTCCGATCTCACTCGTGCCTCTTTGAAAATTTAAGTAGTATGGAGATCTTACCAGTCCGACGACTTCATATTCCGCATGGGAAAAACCCTCGACATCCGACAGGATGATCGTATCTCCCAGGAAATCGGACGGACACTCATACGCGTCGATCACTACTTCGTTATCCTTTTCCGGGAGTCTTCCTTTGATCAGCTTAAGCTTATTCACCTGTTCCGTCATCGTGTGGAAACGGACGACAGAGACCAGGTCATCTTTTCCCTCTTCTTTATTCTTTTTCCGGGACACGATCCCGTCTTTGAAAAAAGCACCTTCACAGGCACGGATACCCGGCAGCTCACCGATCTTCTCCACATCTTCCTCGTCCAGGCCTATCGTCGAGAGGATCCTGAAATCGAAAAGCTGCTGATTACGGATATATTTTTCCCCGGTCGCATAAAAGGCCGGCATCGTGCTCTTTAAGCCGGCAAAGAAACCGACGCCGAGCGCGATGATCATCAGGATCGCCAGATACCGCATCAGGCTCCCTTTAATGCTTCGGAAAACGATCTTCCAGTAACTGCTCTTCATGTCCGGATCACCATTCGAGATCTTCTATGGATATCGGATCCGGATTCACATCACAGCTTACGATCCGGCCGTTCTTGATGCGGATGACGCGGTTGGCCATCGCCGCCAGGGTCGAGTTGTGTGTGATGATGACCACGGTCATGTGGCGCTCGATACACATCTGCGCCAGGAGCCGCAGGATCGATTTACCGGTCTGGTAATCGAGAGCACCGGTCGGCTCATCGCAGAGAAGCAGCTTCGGGTTCTTCGCGACCGCACGTGCGATCGCGACACGCTGCTGTTCACCGCCCGACAGCTGCGCCGGGAAGTTCTTTTTTCTATCAGAGAGTCCGACATCACTGAGGACTTCCTCCGGATCCATCGGATCGGACACCAGCTGCGATGCCATCTCGACATTCTCGATCGCGGTAAGATTCGGGATCAGATTATAAAACTGGAATACGAAGCCGACATCCGACCGTCTGTACTCGGCGAGTTCTTTTTCCTTCAGAGAGGATATCGTCTGACCGTCCAGGACCACCGTACCGCTCGTCAGCGTATCCATGCCGCCCAGGATGTTCAGAAGCTCGATCGAGAAGTCTGCGCCATCGAGCGCATGGACCTCGACATCGCCTGTTTTATAGATCTTTTTCACATTGTTAAATTCTATGTATGCCATCTTTTTTCCTCGCACTTGCAGAAAGAGCACCGTCTGACGGTGCTCTATTTTACTTTCTGTTTTTTCTGGACGAAGGCTTCTTTTTCGAAGAAACTTCCGCTTCCGGTGCTTCTTTCGGAGAAACAGTTTCCGCCTGAGCTTCCGGACCAGTCTTTTCTTCCGGCGTGTTCTCCGGGATCTCCGAAGGGCCGTCTGCGGGAACTGCTTTCTTTCGCATTTTCGCTTCTTCTGTCATGCGGGCTTTCTTTCTGCTCTCCAGCCACGGGAGCAACGGGAGCAGGCTCTCGTGATAAAGGATCGCCATAACTGCGGTGAACGGGATCGAGATCAGGATGCCGATCGGTCCGAAGAGCTTGCCGCCGATGATGATCGAAATCAGGGAGATCACCGCCGGGATGCCGAGTGAGTCGCCGAAGAGATGCGGTTTCACGACATAGCCGTCGATCGTCTGCAGGATACACGTGAAGATAATAAATGCGACCGCATACATCGGGTCTTCCAGTACGAGTACGAAGGAGCCCATCACACATCCGACGATCGGTCCGAAGGTCGGAAGGATATTCGTAAATCCGACGATCACCGAGATAAGAACGACGTTCGGAAGTCCGGCGATCAGCATAAAGATCGCATTGGCGATACCAACGCCGATGGCCTCAAGGATCGTAAAGCTGATGTACTTGGAGAAGATCGCATTACTTCTCTTTAAGAAATCAGTATGCTTTTTATACTGCTCATCGGTAAGCATCGCGCGGCGGAGCTTGTCGATCCCGCGGAAGAGTCTTTTCTTGCCGGCGATAAAATACACGGACAGGATCAGTCCGATAAAGATATTCAGGGCGACATTCCAGACCCCGCGGAGAATATCCATCGCCATGTTCAGGTTGTGGGAAACATCGGAGATCATGACCTCCGCCTGTTCCTTCAGATTTGCCGTCCAGTTCGTCGTATTCAGGTGGATGCCGTAATTCTCGGCGAATTTGTCGAGGTCCTTCAGCTTATCTTCTATGTTCGTCGCATAGTTCTGCGTATTATTCATAAAGTGAGTGATACTGTTGATCATCTCCGGGAGTACCAGCCAGAAGAACAGGCCGAGCGCCAGAAGAACGACCGTGATCGATACGACGACGGAAAGCGCGTAGCGGAACTTCGGCTGCTGGATCTTCTTAAATGCTTTTGTGTCGAAGAACACGACCAGAAGGTCGATCAGATAGGCAATGATCGCACCGATGATGATCGGCGATATAACAGACATCGCACTGGAAAGCCAGGCACTTACGGCAGGAAGATTATTGAGGATCATGTAGGCGACGACCCCCGCAATCGCTGCGATCGTATATGCGCCCCATCTGTTGCTTAGTGCTTTTTTAATTCTTCCCAATCTCGTGTGTCTCCTTCAAGCGTCAGTGTGTCTATTATACGACCGAATCCGCAAGAAATAAACCTGAATAACGAAAGAATGTGATCTTCGTCAGGAAACGGTAATAATACTTATACGGCGGGAAACAGGGCTCAGATCTCCGCTTCGTACAGGAGGCGGCCGATCTGGGTGGCCAGGAAATCACCGCTCGATGCGATCTCTTTCGTCATCTCCGTGACGATAAAGCCGTAGATGCTCGTTTTATAAAATACCGGCAGGATCAGGCTCTCCCTGCACTTCGGCGGCAGCTCCATACGCTCGAACAAAAGGTCCGTAAGACCGGCCTGTCTTTCTTTCGGAACGACGTAGAGCCCGCCTTCTTTCATGACACAGCGGAGCCGGATCCACTCCGGGAACAGGTCGTCATTATTCTCCTCAAAAAGCACCCGTTTCTCAAACAGATACAGTGCAGCGTTATCGAGCCCGACTTTATCGAAGTTTCCGATGATCCTGCTCTCTATTTCCGCCTGATCTGTTTTTTCTCCGTCATAATCCGTGACATCGATGATGAAGTCCTGGAAATTCCTTCGGAAGTTCGCCCTACGCTCATTGGCATCAATGATCTTCCCTGCCTGTGCCGTGATCGCCTTATCTCTCATCAGGGTGAAAAGCCGGTTGATAAACTGGTTTATTCCGGCCCGGCTCGCACTCTGCTCGATATTGACACTCGCCTGCAGCCGCCCCACTGAATGGAGGAATTTCGCCGCATCCGTATAGTCCATCGCGCCGTTACTAAAGAAGATATCGATCAGATCCTGTGCTTCCGAAAAATCCTCCACGCTCATATATCTCTCTTTGACCGCGACCAGGATCTTGCTGATAAACTCGGCAAAAAGCCTCTGCAGATTGACCGAATCACGGCTGATATATTCGTAGCGGTAGCGGTAGAAACAGTCATTGAACATGCGGTTGATAAATGCTTTATCCGCATTTCTCATCTCCAGTTTCGTATATTCGTACATCTCATACGGGAAAGAATCACGGCCATACAGGCGCGTCGGGATCTCTGTGGAAGTGACCTTCTCCCCGTCCATCAGATCCAGAAGGAGATTCAGGGCCTGACGTCCGAGTGTGATATCCGCCACACCGATCGAAGACAGCGCCGGAAGCATCCTGCCGGCCATCGTCGTATTATCGAAAGCAAACACCATGATATCCCGCCCCGGCACCAGATGCTTCTCTTCCATCGCCGCATAGAGCGCCTCCGCGACGGAATCGTTGACGCAGAAGATCGCCTGGACATCGGGATTTCTGTCCAGAAGTGCTTTTGCCGAATCCGTACAGTTCGTGGTCATGTCCGTCGGTTCGTAGTTTTCCTCGGAAAAAGCGATGCCGTTCTCCTTAAGAAGCCGGATATAGATCTCCTTACGGATCTCCGAGTCACGGCTGTCCGGACGGCCCCCGAGCATACCGAACCTGGTAAATCCGTTCACATTGATCAGACAGTCCACCGCTTCTTTGATACCGGTCTCGTTGTTATAATTCACGACAACACAGTCATCGATATCCGATGCGGCAAAGACGATCGGCGTATCTTTCATCTGCTCCTTGTAGCGGCTTCGGATCCTGTCCGCATTGACGTTCTCCATACTTCCCAGGCAGATGATGAGGCCATCGAACTTACATCTTTTCTCGAGCTGATACACCGTGTTATAAATGCTGTAATACCGGCGATGACGCGGATCTTTATTCTTCGTTCCATCGTAACTTCCGGCGATCACTACAAGATTCAGGTCTTTTCTCTGGCGGACACCACTGATGACATTGGAAATAAACTCCTCCCCGTAATCCGTGGAAGTGTTCTCAAGGACCAGCCCTATCGTCTTTTTCCTCTTGGTGTCTCTGATCACTCGTCTTTTCCGTCCCTTCCGCTATCTTCCGTAAAAGCACTTATTCCATAAGGTCCGGGGACGGCCTGGAGAACAGGTACCCCTGTGAATAATCGACGCCGTAGCTGACGATCTTGTTCTGGATATCCTGGTTCTCGACGAACTCTGCGACGATGCTGATCTTATGCGAGGACATGCTCTTCCATCCGGAGATCAGGGCCAGGAGATTCTCCGATTCCTGACTGTCGCAGCATCTTCGGATGATCGATCCGTCGATCTTGAGGTAATCGGAATGGATACCCAGGATATGCTGCAGGTTGGAAAACCCGGAGCCGAAATCATCGATCGCGACCATGCCGCCCAGCTCGTGCACGCGGTCCACAAACTCGGTCAGCTCGGTATAGTCGTCGATATCTTCACTCTCGAGGATCTCGAAAACGAAGTTTTCCGGATACGGTACCGTCGAGAGCTTGTCATAGATCAGTTCCAGCATCTCTTTATTCTTGATGTCGCGGATGCTGATATTGATACTGACACTTATATCTTCCAGATCCTGGAACCGGGCAAAGACCTTCTGGATCATTCTTCTGGACATCGCATCGTAGAGCACGCCAAATGTTCTGGCGACGCCGAGGAAACTGTCGGGATAGTAGATCTTGCCGTTCTCATCCATGATGCGCATCAGCGACTCATAGTGGTTGATCTTTCCTTCGCGATTGTCATGGATCCCCTGGTAATACGGGATGATCTTATCATTTGCTAGGGCATAGTTGATCACGTTGACGATGTGGTATCTCTCGCGGATGCTCTCGTCATCCAGTTCGTGCTCGTCTGCAGATTCCTTGACATAAAACTGGATATTCTTTTTTCGCATCTCGGTCTGCGCCGTATAATACAGCGTCTGGTAGTTATCCTCATCACAGCCGTCGATCACGCAGAAGATCGGAACGATCGCGATCAGTTCATTGGAGTAATTAAATAGTTCTTTCTGCAGCGTCTCCATATCGTGAACGAAGCTCGAAAGCGTCGACCGGTAAGACGGCACGGCGATCGCGAGCATCCACTTATTGAGCAGATACGTGCGGTATCTGCGGTTCGATGCGAAAGACAGGCACTTGCTGATATAGTTCCGGTAGGTCAGATCCACCAGATGCTGGGAGAATATTCTCTCCATCTCCGACTCTTCCATCACATTAATGATGCAGACCCGGTCATATCCTTTGAGCTTAATGTCCATGCTGAGGGCCGCCTCATTCGGGATCTCGTCAGATCTGGAATGGAGAATGATCTTCTCACATTCATGAACGAATTTTAAGATCCTTTCGCTCTCCGCCTTATCCTCGAGTTTTTCAAGTTTTCCCTCGATGATCATCAGGTTATTGAGCATATTCCTGTTATCCTGCGAGAACGACTCCGTATGGGAAAAAGCATACGGGTTATACTCCTGAATATATGGTCTTTCACCCATAACGGATACGACAAATGCACCTGTTCCCATCTTATTTCTGCCGTGGGAAAAGAGGATCTCCCCCGATGTCACGCATCCGCACATATTGGAGCTTTCATATGGTGCCAGCTCCCATCTTGCGCAGTTCAGGTATGGTGCTGTTCTCAGGAAGCACGTATATCCGAAGACTGTCTCCGCCTTGGTAAAGTTTTCGATCCGCTGGAAAAGCGCCCGGCTGTCCGAGATGATCTTTCCTTCATAGACAAATGCTCTTCTCACCCTTGTTCCGGGCTTTATATTCTGACTGGTAAAAAGGTATTCCCTCTTCTCCCTCGTCAGATCCTCCCCGTGGAGCGAGTATTCCTTCTGGTTCATCGGGTCATTCTTCGAGAACACCTGCTCGAGGCTTACGTCCTTCAGCATCCGCATATGAAGCGTAATATCTTCCTCATCCGAGTATACATACGGGAAGGTGTAGATCAGTTCAGGATGCCCGTCGAGAGCATCATCGATACCGAGTTTGAATACATCCGAAGCATTTTTCCCGTTGATCGACAGGATGCAGTTCCGGAAAGTATCCGTGATCTCCGCGTCGTCTCCGATCACGCGGGCGCCGGTCGCAAAAGAACTGAGGCTTTCCAGTTTCTCGCCGGAAAGGGATGCGACCAGTATCGCACGGTCAGACCATCCCTTCTCATTAAAAACGAATCCGTTATCGGAAAAATCATCCTGATTATTCTGTGCGCAGGATGCGATACCGCCGGTCATCGGCACACTCGGGAAAAAGTCATTGCACCTGTCGACGAAATGTCCCGCTTCCTTGAACTGCCCGGAAAAGAATGCAAGGATCAGCTTCGTATCATCTCTTACAAACTCTTTCTTGATCTGTCCGCAGAGCATATCTATAGGGAGCGCCGTCCCGGTATACTCATCCATGATCGGGATCAGGTCCGAGCAGACAGTTGCTTCTGAAAAAGTGGAAACGGAGATGATGCAGCGGTTCAGTGCGTAATTGCCTTTATTTACGACAGCCATGCAGCTGCTTCCGAAGATCACGGCCTTCGGGACAAGTTCTTTGACAAAACGGGCCAGCTCCACCGCCTCATCCGCCAGATGGATCGCAGTATGAATGCGGATCAGTATATCACCCTGTTCCGCTGAAAGATTCAGCTGCTTCAAGGTGCTGGAGAGTCTCGCCTTTGAGATGTACTGGAAATTCCAGGTAAACATATCTCCCTACTCCCTTATATAGCCAACGAACCGAAACCACAAAGTGTGGTTGTAACCACTTTCTATTATAGCCCGCCTAAAAGAAGATTGCACGTCATAAATCAAGTGCATTTGAGAACATTTCGTGAATAAAAAGCACTGCCGGAAGATGGGAAAGTGCTTTTCGGTTCGTTTCCGTTTAGGTTCTTTTACGTCTCTTATGGACTTTCTATATAGATAATTGTTTTTCTAATGGCTGCGGTTTAGAATACGTTTTGTATTTCTGCGGTAGTAGCCGCGGGAATCACTTTCAAAAAGACAGGAGACATTCTTATGCAGGATGAAAAGAAGTACAAATTGCTGATTATTAACCCGGGCTCGACCTCGACCAAGGTGAGCCTCTTCGAGAACGAAGAGTCTATCTTCGAGAAGAGCCTCTTCCACGATGCGGACGTGCTTCTTTCGTTTCCGCACGTAAATGACCAGATGCCGTTCCGCTACGGCGTCATCCTCGACATGCTGAAGGCCGAGGGATATAAAGCGGAAGAGATCGACGTATTCGTCGGCCGCGGCGGCTCTGCACACACACAGCCGGGCGGTATCACGAAGATCGACCAGAAACTCTACGATGACACAGTCGCGGCAGTCGGCGGCAGCGAGCATCCTGCCAAGCTCGGCGTCATGCTCGCCTGGAAGTTCGCACAGGAATTCAATAAGCCGGCATTCACGCTCAACCCGACCAATGTCGATGAGTATGGCGACTATGCCAGACTTACGGGTATCAAGGGCATCTACCGCGTATCCCATTCGCACGTGCTGAACCAGAAGGCCGTTGCCGAATACCACGCAGAAAAAGTGATGGGCAAGAAGTACGAAGACTGCAATTTCGTCGTCGCGCATATCGATGGAGGTATCACGGTAAGCGCACATGACCACGGTAAGATGGTCGACGGCAACATGGGTGCCGACGGCGAAGGAGCTTTTACACCGACAAGAATCGGATCCGTACCGGTACTGGCACTTCTCGACTATATCGAAGAACACTCCGTCGCAGATGTAAGACTGCGCTGCTCCAGAGCGGGCGGATTTGTCGATCTTTTCGGCACGGCGAACGCCGACACGATCCATGAGATGCTCGAAAAGGGCGATAAGAAAGCGGACCTCGTATGGAACACGATGCTCTACCAGATCTGCAAGATGATCGGCGAGATGAGCTGCGTACTGTGCGGCAAGGTCGACGGCATCCTTCTGACGGGCGGACTTCTCCGCTTCCCGGACGTAAAGGAGACCATCGAGAAGCGCTGCGGATGGATCGCACCGATCAGTGTATATCCGGGCGAGATGGAGCAGGAAGCTCTTGCTCTTCCGGCGCTCAAGGTCATGCAGGGAAAACTGACCGCACAGACCTACTCCGGCAAAGATGTATGGCAGGGATTTGAAGGCGTGGAATTCTGATTAAGGATAGAGCGCACCACGAGGAAAGAGAGGTAAATCTTTATGAGTTTGATTGAGAAGATCAGAGCAAAAGCACAGGCAGATGTTAAGACGATCGTTCTTCCGGAAGGCGACGAGAAGCGTACCGTGAAGGCGGCGGAGATCATTAAGAAGGAAGGACTTGCAGAGCCGGTCCTCATCGGTTCTCCCGATGCAGTGGCTAAGGTCGCCGCTGAACAGGGTGCAGACATCTCCGGTATCAAGGTGATCGATCCGGCGGCAAGTGAGAAATCCGATGAATACGCACAGGCGCTTTTCGAGCTGAGAAAAGCAAAGGGCGTGACCGAGGAAGATGCGAAGAAACTCGTATCGGATCCGATGTACTTCGCCGTTATGATGGTCAAGCTCGGTGATGCAGACGGTCTCGTTTCCGGTGCCGTCCATACGACAGGTGATATGCTCCGCCCGGCGCTTCAGATCATCAAGGCAAAGCCCGGTATGTCCATCGTATCGAGCAGCTTCCTGATGGAGTGCCCGAACAAGGACCTCGGTGAAGACGGTCTTCTCGTCTATGCCGACTGCGTCGTCAATCCGTGCCCGACGGCAGAAGAGACCGCGCAGATCGCCGTATCCGCAGCAGAGACTGCCCGTGTACTCTGCGGTATCGAAGAGCCGAGAGTCGCGCTTCTTTCCTTCTCCACGAAGGGCAGTGCGAAGCATGATCTCGTTACAAAAATGCAGGAAGCAACAAAGATCGCACACGAACTCGCTCCGGATCTTCTTCTCGATGGCGAGATGCAGTTTGATGCCGCTCTCGTTCCGGAGATCGGCGCATCGAAGGCTCCGGGATCTCCTGTTGCCGGCCGCGCGAATGTCCTTATTTTCCCGGATCTTCAGGCAGGTAATATCGGATATAAGATCACCCAGCGCATCGGCGGGGCGGAATGCTTCGCAGTTCTCCAGGGTCTGGCAAAACCCTGTAACGACCTCTCCCGCGGCTGCTCCGTGGAAGATATCGTCAATACCGTCGCCATGACGGCAGTTCAGGCGCAGTAAGCGGCAGAACACCGGCTCAGCGCATAGATCTTATAGCTGACAAAGATAAAAACAAAAAACAGCTCCGTGTTCTCAAAGGGAAAGCACGGAGCTGTTCTTTTCCATGTACGGAAAAAGCAAGTATTTCCCTATAGATTATAAGAACGTTTTACTATAGAATGAAAAATAGGGTGGAATAGATTTTGGGGAAAGGACGTATTTAGAGAAAAGATGGCCAGATTTTTCGTTTGCTCGGATATTCACGGTGCAGAGTCGCGTCTGGAGAGCGCTCTTTCGAAGCATCAGGATGTGGATACGGTCATCGTGTGCGGAGATCTGGAGATGGAATTCTACGATGTCGAAGAGATCATCCGGAGAAACACTTCCCGCTCGATAGACATACGTATGGTACGCGGCAACTGCGATTCGTATTACTCATCTTCTTCCGGTGTGCCGGATCAGATCACAGTCACGCTGTCTTCCCTTTCACGTGCCCTGGTCACACATGGCCATCTGTATCACGCAAGTGCGGAGATAATGGCATATTCTGCGCTGGAAAAGAACTGTAATGTGGTAATATATGGTCATACACACAGGCAGCAGGATAAAGAGATCTACGGGATCCGTTTTCTAAATCCCGGCTCTATTCGAAACGGTAATTACATGGTCATTGAATCTGAGAGCAACGGAGCGATCCAGACTCAGCTTTACGGTTGATCATGTGAATATAAATGGAAACAAAATAACAAGGAGGATACAGTTATGAAATGTACCAACTGCAATGCAGAGAATGCTAATGATGCTCTGTTCTGTACGGAATGCGGAACGAAGTTCAGTTCGCCAGTTCCGGAGCAGGTACCGGCATCGGAGGATCTTTCTGCTACACTCTCGGACGCTCCGGCAGATACAGTAACAGAGGCAGCCGCTGACGCTTCTGATCAGGTTTCAGACGTGATCGATACCACAGCGGATCAGGTTTCTGATTCTATCGATGATGCTGCCGGTCAGGCTTCTGACCTGATCGATGATTCGCTGGAAGATGATTTCTCAGTTCCGGAAGATGCACCGTCTCCGTTCGCTCCTTCGAGTGATTCTTCGACAGAACCGGCCGCTGACGCACCGGTAGTTCCGGCATTCGGATTCCAGAGCAATCCCGCTCCGGAAGCTCCTGCAGCTCCGGAAGCTCCTGCTTTCCCCGCTCCCCAGCCGGCATTCACACCTGTTCCTCAGCCGATCGCTCCTGTAGACAACTCGGTTTCCGGCGAAAAGAGCGGCAAGAAATTCTTCGTTCCGATGATCATCTTCATCATCCTCTTCGCACTGGCAGCAGCAGGTCTGGGCGTTGGCACATACTTCTTCATGAAGCAGAAATCCGATCTCAACGAGAAGATCGAAGAGCGTGATAAGACGATCGATGAGAAGGAAGACGAGATTTCTGATCTTGAAGAGCAGGTTACCGGTCTTTCCGATGAAAAAGAAGTTCTCGAGAATGATAAGATCCAGCTGAATGCGGATGTCTCCCGTCTGAATGACGACGTCGCTAAACTGACCAAGGATGTCGAGACCGCGAACAAAGAAAAAGCAGATTTTAAATCTCTTCTTGATGAAACCACGACTCAGCTGAATGGAATCTATGATGCAATTACTAAGCTGGCTCCGCCTACCGATACCATCTTCGCTTCTAAGAATGTAGTTATTCTTAAGCCGGGTGCATCGGAAACCATTAATGTCAGCAAGAAATATTCCGGATCCTTTAGTATTACATCTTCCGTGAATAACAAGCTGATCACCACTCAATTCGGTGCCGACAACGGTTGGAGAACTGATGGTACTATTCATACAAACTCACTTACGATCACCGCAGGAAACAAAGCGGGACAGTCTGTGATCACCTTCACTACAACTGTGGATTCTGAACAGTTCCAGATCCTGGTTATCGTTGTCGAGTAACACCTGACATCACCTAGAACAAACGGCCCCGCGCTTTTCTCTTTGCAGAAGATGCCGCGGGGCATTTTTATGCGGAAAAATCATGAGTTTTTCAAGTGCCGGATCTTTAGAAAAAGGATACTTCCGCACTCCGGTGATATGTGTTTTTCTGCTGAAAACTTGCGCAATTTTGCGAAAGTACAGTGCTTTTCTTGAAATAACATGCCGGAAGAAAGTATAATACTTCTATAAGTTCATATAATAGGAGGTACTAGTATGGCTTGTTTTATAGTTCCTGCTACCGAAGCAATCGTAACTACTATCGCACAAAAAGTCCTTGCTTCAAAGGAAAAGAATATGGAGATCCATCATGAGGGCGGTTCTGCTACCGTTGAAAAATCCCGTTTTTCCAGAAAGCTCGGCTGGCTGAATAATATGCTCTGGGGTGGTTCCGCACTTCTCGCACTTGAGCATGTATGGCATGGTGAAGTGGTACCGTGGTTCCCCTTCCTGACTGCCGCAAACGATGCATCTTCCCGCTCTGAAATGTTCCATGAGATGGCTACTGTCGGTGTAGCGATGGCGCTTCTCGTAACCGCTGCATGGGTCGGCATGGTCGTTGTTTCTTCCCGCCTGGAGAAGCGTGCTTCCAAGGATGCCGTTCTTGCGGAAGAGACCATCAAAGAAGATAAGTGAGGTAGCCTTATGACATTACTGATTTCTGTATTCGCTGCGATCATCGCAACGATTGTATGGTATAAAAATGCTCCGAAGGATACTTGGAAAGTCGGAACACTCGCTCTGATGTACTGGGGCGCTTCCCTGATGTGGATGTGCGATGCGATCTTCGAGTACGCTGAGCTTAAGGAAGAGTTCTTCCAGCCGGCAGCCGCAGATATGCTGAACGATGCATTCCTCGGACTTACTGTCGTCGCGCTGGGCCTGATCATCTGGCTGGTCGTTCTTCTGGTCAAGGATCCGAAGGGCGTTCTTCGCGCGAAGCTTCTTGCGAAGAAAAACTGATCGTAAAGTTCTTTTGCAAGGGAGAAATGTTGATCATTTCTCCCTTTTTTTGAATCAAAAAACGGGTGGCCCTGAGCCGCCGGCAGGCAGGATTTCCGGATTTCTGCCTGTATGTTCAGGAGTCGGACATGAATACAAACGTCAAGCGCATCCTTGAGGCTGTTGAAAAAGGCGATATGACATCGGATGAGGCACTTCTTCTTCTGAAGTCCGCCCCATTTGTAGATCTCGGATATGCGAAGATCGATTATCACAGGAGCATCCGCCAGGGAGTCCCGGAAGTGATCTATGGCGCGGGAAAAACACCTGACCAGATCAAGGGGATCCTCTCTTCCATGATCGAAAACGGACAGGACAATATCCTGATCACCCGGCTTTCAAAGGAAGCCGCGGCGAAGATCGCCAAATCCCTCGATATCACGTACTATACGGACGCACGCATCGCATGTTATGGCGAAGCGCCCGCTCCGGACGGTATCGGTAAGATCGTTGTCGCGACCGGCGGCACCAG
>ONFC01000159.1 GCA_900317035.1 uncultured Eubacteriales bacterium | reverse complement strand
GAGGCGTGATTTGATTTCCGGATGCAACATATACTTGCCCCGTATCGTCTGATACATGGACATAGTTATAGGGGGGAGAATATGAAAAAGAAATGCTATGCGTTATTTGCCGCGCTGGTTTTGGTGTGCAGTCTGGTACTTGTAGGGTGCAGCAATAAGAAAAAGGAAACAGAATCTGAAACAGAATTCAGTGAGAGTGCTGAGAAGACCCAAACGTCGTCTGTCGTTAATATAGAGGAGTTCGGTGAAACATTCACGAATTATAAGCAGGCCGAGTCGTTCTATGTGATGCGTGTCGGTGAAGCCCTGATATGCCGTCCCGGACCTGCGTATGGAGTTCTCGCTGATGATCCCGAAGATCTCCCTGACCTTAAGGACGGACAGATCGCTTATGTCACCGCCGATATAAGGGATGTCGTGTCTTCGTTCGGATATGTTCCATCACACACGTATCACATTACCAATTTGATATCCGTGAAGCATATGACTTATGAAGAAGTCCTCGGGAGCTGCGATGTCCCGGCATTAGACTCAGGAGATGAAAACGGCTTCTACTGGTACAAACATAATGATACATTGTACTTTATCGTACTCCGCGACGGCGTCATCGCCTACACGGATGAGGGAAGATTTACGGGATATGAGCGTCCCCGCTACGCGAATGAACTTTTCGACCAGTTCCTGAAGGAAGTGGAAGAACGGGGATGAAATGTCGGAGGCAAAATCCGAGACCATGAAATGATATAATGGACCTGTGATAAGGGTAATACATGACAAGGGAAATTTGGAAGGAGAGACATCTATGAGAATTGACAGAAAAAAGACGTATGCTTTTCACAACAATGTGGACTATTGCGTGGGCACCGGACGTATGGGGCTGGCGCTTACCAAGGAGTATCAGGACGAGCTGCGTGTCGTTCAGGAAGAGATCGGATTCAAGCATATCCGCGGTCATGGTCTCTTCTGTGAGGCGATGGGCATCTACGAAGAGATAAACTGGAGAGGCGAGACGTCTTTCTGCTATAACTTCACCTATCTGGACCGTGTGATGGACAGCTATATCGAGCAGGGGATCGAGCCTTTTCTCGAGCTCGGTTTTATGCCGGGGGCGCTGGGATCCGGAACGCAGACGATCTTCTACTGGAAAGGAAATGTCACCCCGCCGAAGAGCTATAAGAAGTGGGCGGATCTGGTGAAAACGACGCTGACGCACCTCTGTGACAGATACGGACGTGACCGCGTGGTGAACTGGCCTGTCGAGGTATGGAATGAACCGAATCTTCCCGGATTCTGGAAAGACGCCGACATGCAGGAGTACTTCAAACTCTTTAAGGTTACTTTTCAAGCGGTAAAGAAAGTCGATCCGCGCTTTCAGGTCGGCGGTCCTGCCGTGTGCGGTGTGAAGGATGAGTTCTGGATCAGAAGTTTTCTGGATTTCTGCAGAAAAGAGAAGCTCTCTCCGGACTTTATCACGAGACACCACTACACGACGGAAGAGCCGGATCGAAAAGGCCACTTCACCTATCAGAAACTCTCCGATCCGTTCCTGGGTTTCGATAATCTCATGACATCGCGTGTGGCGATCGATTCCTACAAGGAGTTTAAGGGACTTCCGATCCATATTACGGAGTTCAATACTTCCTATACGCCGACGAATCCGATCCACGATACGAACGAGAACGCCGCGTATATTGCGCACCAGCTCTCACACCTCGGCGATGTGAATGAATCCTATTCTTACTGGACATTCGGCGATGTCTTCGAAGAAGCAGGCATCCCGCATACACAGTTCTACGGCGGCTTCGGCCTCGTGGCAGCAGGCTGCGTCAGAAAGCCGACCTTCTGGACATTTGCTTTCTTTAAGCGCCTTCAGGAACTGCAGGATCTGTCCGGCCGTTGCATCTATAAGGATGAGGAGTGCGTGATCGTCGAGAGCGCAGATAAGAAAGAGCTGCGAGGTATCCTATGGAACAGAGGAAAGAAGACGCTGAAAAAGGACTTCACGATCCCGGTAAAAGATAAGAAACTGACTTTTATCCGCCACACCGTCGATCCGGTGACGACGAATCCGCTGAAGCTCTGGCATGATCTCGGGGAACCGGCCGCGCCTTCCAAAGCACAGCTCGATCTTCTAAAGAGAGCAGATGCGCCGCTTATTTCCTCGAGCATACTGGATGCTGCAAATGGCGAAGCTGAACTGAACTTCAGCGTGCGCGGCTTCGGCGTGGAGTACTTTACGATCTCCGCATGCAATATGACACCGGATGAGGGATACGATTATTCCAAGGTCGTGAAGGGCAGCTGAATCTCTGCCGGAACCTGGTGCAGAAGGGCTGAAATCACACCGCTGTTCTTATAAAAATGTAGGATATCTATAAATTCGTTCTTCCGTATTCTGATACAATCTATTGGATTATGGTTTTAGGAGATTTGGCTATGGCAAAGAAAAAATCGAATGCGGATAACGAAGCAAAGAAGATTGGTGACGAATTATATTGCTTTAAGATCGATGAGGCTTTTGAAAGTGATCAGGACACCATCGCTTTTTTCTGGCTGTGCATCTATGAGAACTACATGGATAAAGCCGCAAAGTACGACAAGGTCGATGTCAGTAAGCTCAATACCGAATTGTTAAGTGCTTTTTCCACATGGGATATCGAAGAGAACTGGGAAGAAAACAATTTCGGTACCGGCCGTCTGGCCGATCGAAATGCACCCGGCGGCGAGAAGGTACTTAGGCTTTATAACGGCTATATGGGCTGGATGCTGATCGTCGAGTTCGAGAATATGGATGAAGAGGAAAAGAAGACCGTGGTCTCCCTCCTTGAGAAGTACTATAACCATATTACTTCCGACTTTGATAAGAAAAAGGCTCTGAAGAAGAGAAACGAGGCGGCTTTGGAGCCGGATCCGGAACCGAAATATGACATCATGGATGTCCTGATAAATGGAAATATTTGCCGGGAATATCTGGAAGACTGCTGGGATGTGTCGTCCTATGACGAAGGGGAAGACTGCCAGATCGATTACTACTTAAAGAAGGACGATAATGTCGCCGGAGATACCGCCTATATGTATTCTCACGAAGACGACGAACTTCGAAAACTTGAGATCGTGCACATCATCGCACGCTCCGCCGATCCGGACGCGTACGACCAACTTCTGGAAGATGACGATGTCCTCATTAACGGCGAAGGCGAATATGGCGCAGACTGCAGCGCGGAATTCATCTTATTGTGCGACAGTTTCCTGGTGTGGTTTAAAGAAGCGGATTAAACGGCACCTTATCAGAAAGAAGGATTAAACGGCACCTTGGCGCCGCAGAATAAGCAGGTTCCCATCAGAGGATCGACCGGGGAAGGCTTGACCTTTTTGCCGCATTCCGGACAGTTCCTGGCCTGCAGCTGAGCGGTGGTCGGTACGCTCCGGTTTTTCATGAGCTCATCGATTTTATCCTCGACGCGCTTCGGATCGACTCCCTGCTCGATGATCACGGCATAAAGTGCCTGAAGTTTGATCTCCATTTCGGCAAGCTGTGACTTCATGTCTTCGATCCTGATGTTGGCTTCGGTAAAACGCTGTTCGGAGCGGTCGTGCATGATGACCGGCGACTGGTAGTTGTAATTATCCATAGTGTATCCCTCCTAAAAACCAATAAAACCCGTACGCATCTATTATACCATCTTCGATATAGAGAGAATACATGCGATGTGATACCATGTTTCTTAAGAAACAGGTGTGGTTTTATAACGGGGGAGTGCTTTTCGCGCGGAAAAGGCTTCTATGGTATAATCGATTTCGGAAACAGGGTTAGGTTAATAGTTGGGTATTGTCTTATGGCGGAAGATTTGATCAGAAAGCATAAGATCCGGTTCCGGATCTATAACATTATCTGCATTATTCTGAGTATATTGTTTACGCTTGCTCTATATTTCTTTGTAGAAGGATGGGGCAGAGGCGACGGGAGCGATGCGTCTTTTGGGCTGACCGCGGCGCTCGTGTTTCTCGGTATCGCTGTTTTCCTATATTACTCTGGTCCTTCCCGGTTTCATCATCCATAAAATTCTTATGTGGAGAGATAAATAAACTATTTCGGGTAATGGAAAGGAACGATCAGATATGGCGTATGCACATCTGCCTTTTGAGCAGTATTTTATCAACACCAGCGACGATTTTAACCATACGGGACGGGCGACCTACGACGTCAAATACATCCCCGTCCGCTATTCATGCAACAAGATGGAGAAGCTTTTCCATATCGAGCATGAGGTCAATTATGAGATCCACTACGAAGAAGACCGCGACGTTATCCAGCTGAACTTCGAGAAGAGTTCGGGATTCACGGACTGGTTCGCGAACATCTTCGAGTTCTCCAGTAAGTACTATGACGCAATCACATATGAGGATCTGCCGCTTCAGCTTCGCGTGCATCACGGCTGGGGCGTCATGTATAAAACCATTAAGAAGGAAGTCCGCTCCAAGTGGAAGGAACTTCACGAGCAGCATCCGTCGGCGGAGACCGAGGTTGTCGGCTGGTCACTGGGTTCGGGTCAGGCGATCCTTTGCTGTCAGGACTTGAACTATAACTTCGGTGTAAAGCCGCATCTTTTTACCTACGGCAGTGTCCGTCCGTTTAAGGGCAAGCGCTCGAATTCCGCAAGGCTCAAAAGTTATCTGGATACGGTCTGCACCGAGTGCTGGAACTTCGCCGATATCAATGACATCGTGACCTACATGCCGCCGTTTAGAGGATTCGTCATGATCCGCCGAGTGGATATCAGTGAAGAGAAGAAGAGGACATTTTTTAAACTTCTGAAACCGAAGCGCTTTCACACGACCTACGACCATTCGAACCTGTATTCGAAGCTGGTTGAACGTGTACGTTCTTATCTAAAGAATTGAACCTTTATTCAACGGGAAAATATGCGGCCGGATTCTTCGGGAAAGAAGATGCCGGCCGTTTTCATCGTAGGATAGGATCTCTTGTTGTAAAACTGTGATTTGAGCCTAGCATTTTGCTTGTCGGATAGGATCCTCTGTTGTAAAACTGCGATTTGATCCTAGCATTTTGTCTGCTGGATAGGATCATTTGCTCCAAAACTGCGATTTGATCCTATCATCGTGCTTGTTAGATAGGATCATATGCTCGAAATCCACGGTTTGATCCTATCAACGTGCTTGTTAGATAGGATCATATGCTCGAAATCCGCGGTTTGATCCTATCAACGTGCTTGTTAGATAGGATCATATGCTCGAAATCCGCGGTTTGATCCTATCGCCGCACTTATCAGATAGGATCCCTTGTCACAAATCTGCGGTTTGATCCTATCTGTGACAGTAACCCCAGGACACTGCCCCCGTGAAACCGGGAAAAAGGTGGCCGGATCCTTCAGTGCGAAGAATCCGGCCGGTGGTTATGAGAGGTATGCAGTTGCTTGTGATTTTTACTGTTCGGAGGGCCGGTGTGGATCCGGCTTATCCGATATGGATCCTGTAGATCAGATCCTCTAAGATGCCGTCATTTTCATATGCGAAGAGAAGGAGAAAATCGCCTTCATCGCCTGTTTTCACTAAGGAGTAATGCGGGAACTGTACCTCGTCTCTGGATATTCCGATCAGGTCGAAAATAGAGACGCTGGAGATGTATTTTCCTTCCTTGTTCCAGAGCTCAATGGCATAAAACTCATAGTTATCCATCAGGATTTCGTCTCCGAAATCATACATCTCTTCGACGTACAGATTTTCATGTGCATCGTCTTTGATCTCGCGGACCGCTTTTCCGTTCAGATCAAATTCGAAGAGACGCTCTGTCGCGTCAGCTTCGGAGCCTCGCAGTGACACGAAGATCCCGTTATTTGCGAAGAAGAAGTATCTCAGCGCAGGCTTCTCAAGAGAGGGATCGAGTTCCAGTGTGAGCGGTGAAGAAGTCATCGTTTTGGCATACGGTTCGCGGTGCAGGAGACGGACCTGGTCTGCCCAGACACCATGAGATACGATCGTCTGTCCGTCCGGGGATATTTTCACTTCATTCAGGCAGGATAAGACTTTCTCCTGGCCGTTGATGGTCTCTACGAGAATGAATTTTTCCGCATCATCCGGATCCGGGATGCAGATCACGGTATCATTATCGAGAAGAGTCGCTGAGTTAGTGCTTTTCGTGTAGGATAACTCGGTAACCTTCGTCATCTCCTCGCCGTTGATCTGGTAGATCGTGACGAGTTCTTTTCGAAGCGAATAGGTATAGAGGTATTTCTCCGAAGCGGCTACGTGTGTAGCGGTCGAAGAGAACGGGTATATGCCCTTTTCAGAAGTGATGTAGACATGCTCACTGAAGCTGCACTGCACGGGAGTGACCTTGTACTGGGCGAGCTGCTGTTCCTTCACTTCGCTTCTGTGCTCACCGGACATAAATCCGAACGGCGGGTCGGACAGGCCGAGATCCGGGAGGTCGAAATGAATGCTGTTCACAAGATCCCATCCTGTGAAATCATCCGGCTCGCCTCTTTCTCCAAAGGCAACCAGTACGGTCATCGAGCCCGCCTCGTGACGGTAAACGTAACATGTTTCCATCATGCCTCTTTCGGCGCTCGTATTCATGTAGGAAAACTCGACAAAATCATGTCCGTCGATTTTTCTTGTCGGAAGACTTCCGTTGGCATAATCCATCATCGAGAAGAAAGTCTTGTATTTATTTCGAAAATCACTTGCATCTTCTTTTATGAGGTATATTACCCAGTATGCATTCGGGTTCGCATCTGAGTGAAAGTGGTAGGAGTTCTCATCGGCTGTGTTGATGGCCTTAGTTGTATCATACTGATAGGTGCTGGGGATATCTGCGCTCCAGAGCGCAGTGTCCAGATGATATGTGCCGGAAGCGGAAGCAGCACTTTTTCCGTTCTTGCCATTCTTACCGTTCGGATCCGCGGCGCCCTGGCTCTCTTCCGGTTCTTCCTCTTCGGAAGTAGTGGTTTCTTCCGCCTGAGAAGTCGTGTTGGACTTCTTACTCTTCTTTTTCTTCGTCGTTTCTTCTGCCTTTGAACATCCTGCCAGCAGCATGCTTCCGATAAGCATCGCACTGATCAGTTTCAAACACTTGCTGTTCTTAAGCTTTACCATTCCCTGTTTCCATCCTTTTCAATCTTTTCAATCTTTCAAATTTTCACTGCACTTTTTCTTTATGCATTGTTTTCACTCTGCATAAAAGACGACGCAGGATCCGGTTCTGTTGCAAAATAATATTCGCGGCGGAATGATGCTCGATTGAAAGATG
>ONFC01000077.1 GCA_900317035.1 uncultured Eubacteriales bacterium | reverse complement strand
AAGGAAAAACGAAAAAGAAAAGGAAGTGCTTCTGATGATCAATAGAGGAAAAAGAATAGGGAAGAAACCGGCGGCTGCTTTTCTCGCGGTATCGGTCGTCCTGACCATGGCGGGATGCCGTAAGCCGAAAGAAAAACAGAAGAAAGAATATCGTGTCGTAAAGGAGACCGACCCGTATTATTCCGCCTCAGAAGTGGAGCTGATTATTCCACGTAAGGAGGGAAAAGAGCTTCTGCAGCTTCTCGTAGATGAACCGGAAATCTCGGACGGAAAGATCCGCTTTAAATTCGATGCGAGCTACAAGGTTCCGAAAGAACTGGACGACAAGCAGTACCTATGTGCGCAGAACCTCGATAACTTCACGGAAGAAGAGAAACTGGCGATTTGGGAAGAGTGGGTCAGCTATTTCGATGAAGGCACGGCCTGCTTCGACCTTAACGGGAATTTCCTCGGAGTGGAAAAAGAAGAGGAGGATCCTCGTGCTTCCATGCCCTGGGCGGACGAACACACGGACCTGTTTTACTGTAAGTCTCTTCCGGATGGAAGAAGTCTCGGCTGGAGCTTCGAGAAGATAGTGCTCTTTGATCCTGAGGGAAAAGAACTGGCGAGCTATGATCCCGAGCTGTTTTCGGGAGATATTTTTGTGGCGGGAGATGAGATCTTTGTTTCCTGCCGCCACTATGAAGAGGAAAAGACCGAAGCGTCGTATGACTATATCGTCCGGCTGGATGGCCGGACGCTGAAGGAAAAGGGAGATCAGATCCGCCTTTCCGGGGCGGTCAGTAAGGGAGATGTCTGTTCGAGTGATCAGGGGATCTTCCGCATGAGTTCCAATGGAATATATAAGATCAATACCGATAGTGGAAAAGAGGAAGAATTTCTTCTCTGGAGTGATACGGATCTGAATTATGTGGGCGTGATCGGAGATGGCGCGCAGATTGGCAGCGATACGTGTCAACTGATCAAGTATGTGGACGAGGAAACAGATGAGAATGGACATATGGTCATGCACGTTCTTCTTGTCACGCTTACTAAGGAAACGAAAAATCCGCATGCCGGGAAGACCGTGCTTACCCTCGGTGATGCGCGTGAAAACGATGCGGATCTTGTTAATGCTGTGGTTGCGTATAACTTGCTTCCGGATAAGAAAGTGCGGATCGAGGTGCATGACTATTCCTCCTATGCAAGTGCATATGGCGCTTACGAGAAAGTTATCTCCAAGATCGCGGATCAGGTTTATCTCGATCTTCTCGCCGGGACCGGTCCCGATATCCTCGTGAACTTCGCTACCTCTCCTTCTTTTCAGACGGAAGATGTTCTTCTGGATCTGACGCCGTACATAAGCGGAGATGGCGGGCTTTCGGATCAGGAATACTACAGCACGCTTCTTCGTGCGTATGAAAAGGACGGAAAAGTATTCCATCTTCCGACCAATGTGGAGCTCTACGGGTTCTGGGGAAACAGCGCACTTCTTCCGGAGGGACCGGCGATCTCTGCCTCTGATTTTGATGCTATCCGCGACAGTTTGCCGGAGAATACGATGCTTCTTCCGCCTATGGAATATGACGATCTTCTGAAGATGCTTCTGCCTCTTAAAACGGGCCGCTATATCGATCCTAAGAAGAGCCGGGCGGACTTCTCCGACGCCTCCTTTGCCGAGATCCTTGATGTGGTGAAAAAGTATGGTTCCCATATAGAAGAACCGAATGAAGAAACTTATGAGGAAGCTATGGCAAAAGCACCGGAGACGCTTCTTCGTGAGAGTATGGTCGCGATGATCCCGTGCATCATCTCTGCTCCGTCCGACTATAAGAATTGCCTTATGCTTCAAAACGGGAAGGGAAGAGTCTATGCATTTGGCGATGGAAATGGTTCGGGCTTGCCGGATGTGGCTTCTGGGAATGACGGACGGTCTGGCCGGCAAGGCATGACGATCGACAGCAGGATGTCGGTTGCGATCTCGAAAGAGACTCCTTACGCCCAGGAAGCGTGGGACTTCATCCGGTCACTTTTTAACGAAGAAAACCAGAGGAACTTCGCAGAAAGCCTCGACGGGATCCCGGTGATCCGAAGTGAGGTGGAGGCACTCTGTGAAAAATGCGGGATGACCGAAACGGAGAAAGGTGCTTTTGCCGAAGAACTGGAAAGAACACATGAAGTGCGCGTCACCGACGATGCGGTCCTGAATATCGTGAAAGAAGAAGCAGAAGGATACTTCCTCGGACAAAAAGATATAAACGCAGTAGTAAGCACGATCCAGAACCGCGTTGCGACGGTGCTGAAAGAGCGCGGATGAAACTGTCGGAAAAATGTAAATCTTCGCGTTAAAAAGACTTCTCTAGTCCTGATCAGCCGTGCTCTCTTAAGAGAAGATTGATGCGGTTCTCGATGGTCGAGATCACTTCGTCGAGTGTCTTATCACCGGCGAAATAGGCAGGCATCTCTTCGCACATGATCATCAGAACCGTCGGATTGATGTCGGGCACGATGATCGCATCAGAAAGCTGGCCGATGTACCAGTCGGCATACTCATCCGTGAGTCTTTCCGGCTCATAAAACACCTTCTTCTGATCATTGAACTGCTGGACGATCTCGAGGAGGTGTTCTTTAAGAGCGCTCTTCATGACCGGATCGCCGCCGGAAATAGAACGCTGAGCTTCCGGGGAAAGAAGTTTCATCGCAAATTCCCATGCGCCATCTTGTGCGGAGCACGTAGAAGTAATACCGATACCGAATCCGTTGATCGTTTCCGCATGTCCGTCCGGGGAAGGCATGCCGATAATGGTGTGCGTCTCGTTCAATGCTCCGTATTGGTTCGTAAATCCGTCAGCGCTCATGTAATGGAGCAGATTCACATTGGTCAGTCCGAGCTGTCCGTCGTCATAGGAGATGCTGTCAGGGATCGATGCGATGTACTCTGCGATCGCACGGAAATTCTCCGTGTTCAGAGACAGCTTCCCGCTTTCGTCATAGGAGAAGCAATCCGAGGCCCGTACGAGCTCTTTTAGAAGAGAAAGATCATCCTCGTAAAGGACACTCTTACCGAGATTGTTTTCTTTTATGATCCGGTCATACTCAGAAAAAGTCAGACGAAAAAGTCAGACCCTTCGCACCATCATCCAGAAAGTTCTTATTCACGCAGAAACCGTCGTACATGTATTTGTAGTTAAGCCGGTAATGCTTGCCGTCACGACCGTTCGGGGAAAGGACAAAGTCCATGTAATCACCATTCTTAAGGCTCTCCTCTGACTTGATCCGATCCGAAAGATCGATAAGATACGAGGTGTTGTTGAGCTTTTCAAACTGCGAATCGAAGAGGACCAGATCCGGGCCGGTGCCGGACTTGATGTCCGAGATGAGAAGATCCATCGCGTTGACCTCGCCCTTGAGCTGCTGCGCGAGGACGGACACTCCGGAGCTATCATCAGAGGCATTGGCGATATCGAAGTATTTGTCGGTTACCTCGACAAAGTATTCCGAAGAGCCTGTATTGAACTCGTTGACCGCGTTATATTCCGCGTCTCCCAGATCCTGAAAATGCGCAATTACAAGTGCTTTTCGGCCGGCATTCGGATTCTTGTCTGCCTTCGTGAGCTTGATCAGATGCGCCGTGGAATTCATGCCGAAGCTATTCTGATCCTCTCTGAAAAGCACTATCTCGCTGTCTGTTGCGTGCAGGATCCGCGCGCCCGCGAAGTTGCCGAGAACATAGGTGTTATTGAAGTTGAGAAACTCACTCTTCGTGCCGGTCGCAACATCGAGCGTGAACACCTGGTGCGTGCCACAGCTCAGTGCTTTACCTTCGGAAATGAAAAACAGGTTGCTGAGGCCGTCGGGATTCTGAACCGGTGTTTTCTTAAATTCAAAAGATGCGATATCCAGCGTGCAGGAATATTCTCTGGTGATGCCGTTCTCGGAGACCTCGGCGGTGAAGGAGACGAGGCTGCCGCCGGTTCCGCAGAAAGACGAGATGGTTCCGACCTGCACGTCTCTTCCGAAATCGAGATCAAAAGTGCGCGGGGAACTTCCGTCATCTACATAGACCTGATAAGTGCTTTTCCCATCGTCTCCATCGTGGATCAGATACACCAGACTGTCCCCGACTCCGATCATCGTATTGACGGAAGAAAAATAACCGTCGCCCAGTTCGGGATAATTCAGCGGGACAGGATCCTTCAGCGTGCTGTTTTCAAAATCGAGTTCGTACGCCATCTGATCCCCGGAATCCGAATCCTCGATCTGCGCATAGTACTTGCCGCCACGGGAAAAAACTTCCCAGTCGGAGAAGAGATCGTCCGCTTTTAGATGGTCGTTTAGAATGATCTGCCCGAGGAGATTTCCGTCATAGGAATAATGTCTGAGGATCTCTATCTCCTGCTGATCCGTGTCATCCGGCGATAAACTGAAACGAAGAATGGCCGAGTCTTCATCAGAAAACGCATAGCTGGAAAATACGTTGTAAAAAGAACCTCCCCTGGACTTTTTGATCTCGTCCGGAGTGACTGTGGTCATGGTCTCATTCCACCACGTACTCTCAGAAGAAATGGTCTTTCCGGAAAACGATTCTTTCTTGCTTTTCTTGCAAGACGAAAAACACGGTAGCATAAGTACCACCGCCAGGAAAAGTGCAATCTTTTTCATGGTATAAATACCTCACATTATTCAGTTTGCCAGCCCCAAAACTATGTTAGCACGCGTTTGACATTTGTACAACGGAAAACTGAATAAAGTTGAAGCCAATCGTAGCGCATCTGACCTATACGCCTGATTCGAAAGCGGCTAACATGTTTCGTAAGTTTTCGCGATTTCTTTTTTGTTTTTTCGTAAGGAGAATTGCATTTCGAAAAGAGCGGTGTTTATAATGAAACTGGGTATGAACTATATGATTTGAAAGGAGAATGGGTGGTACTATTTTTCCGTGAAAAAATTAAAGAGAATCATGGCGTTCGTTCTTGCAGCGATGCTGCTGCTTTCTGTCTGTCTGACTGTATCTTCCTGTAAGAAAAAAGAAGCGAAAAAGAAGACCATCTCCGAAACAGATCCCTGGTATACCACAAAGAGAATAGAACTAGATCCTAAGCTCAGCGGAGCTGATTATTTCAGCGTCATCCCGGAAGGCATGTGGATGTGTAATGACAGGTTCGTGACTCTATATACCGTAGAAGAAAGACTTGAAGAAAACGATTCCTATTATTATGAACTGATGGGCATCTTCGATATGGAAGGGAATCTTCTTCAGCTGGTCGATCTCTATGACACAATGTTGTACGGAGTTAAGGGAACGGGGCCTGATGCACTTGCTATCTGTGAAGGTGAAAAGGGCATCCGTCTGTATTTTGAGAACTTCGCGACGGTCGAAGAATCTGATGCTGATGAACCGTTCGAATCACCTACCCAGGTCGGCAACATGACGATAAAAGAGTTCTTTTATTATTGTGAGTTTGATCCGGATAGCGGAGAGGTGGTCGTGCCGCCGCAAATGATCCATACCGATCCGGATAATGTATATTTCTATAGTATGCATATCATTGAAGGATATGAAGTGGGCAGTGCCGTATCGTATGACGTGAACCAGAATCCGAAGCTGATGATCACTGTTTCCAGGAACGGGGAACCGCTCTATCATGTGGAACTCGATTCAGTATTCGGCCCCGGAGTCGCACGATTTGTAGATAACATGTACGGTTCCGGAAATGGCACGGTCATTATTGACTGCATTGGAAAAACTCCGATGGCCGCCAAACTTGATCTGAAAACAGGAAAGATGACCAGACTTCTGGACGCAAAGCCGATCAGTGCCAACCAGAGGATCTCCTCGACCAGCGAGGGAAAAGGATATCTGACCAAGGCGACCGGTATCTATGAATATGATCCGACAGGTGCGAACGAAATCTGTGTCCTGAACTACGATCACTGTGATATCAACCGATATGAGAGCCAGACGGCAAATGTGCTTTCTATAGATGAAAACAAGGTGATCCTCGGCTGCAGTCCGCGAATCGAAGGTGAGTTTTTAATACCGGACCCTGTGGTCGTCTATTTTCTTGATAAGGTCGAAAAGAACCCGAACGCAGGAAAGACTGTCCTTACGGTGGCCAGTCTCAGCGACTCTGTCACGTATTATGAAGGAGAGGCCATGAGGCGCTTTAACGAACAGAATCCGGATTACCATGTGCAACTGGTGCTTTACGATCAGAACGCTTATAAGACGACCGGTGACATGACCGATGATATCGATACGAGTGACCGTCAGATGTACAGTGCCATGTCGATGGTCAGCGGAAGCCTCTCCATGGATATCCGTTCCGGAGACGGGCCGGATGTAGTTCTTGGTGCGGCGCAGTCGATCGACCTGCTGGACAGCCGGTATCTTATGGATCTGACACCGTACCTGGAGCGGGAGACGTACGATGCTTCCAAGTATTACTCGAAGATCATCGATGCCGCAAAGATCGATGGGAAGGCCTATTTTATCCCGACGTCATTCACGATCGCGGGCATCATCATGAACGGATCCAAAATGGATGAGAATCAGGTCGGCTTTACCTATGAGCAATACATGTCCTATGTAAACGAACAGCGTAACGGATCTGAGCCGGTCACGGAATATGTCAGCAGGCTTCACTTCCTGAATCTCTGTTTCGAGAGAAATTATACGCAGTGGGTAAATGAGAAGATGATGAATATCGACCAGGGAGACTTCCGGGAACTGGCTGCTTTTTTCAAGGAAAAGATTCCGGCGGGTGTTTCCGCGACGGCGATCGAGTCGCCCTTTGACTTTGATCCTGACGCGCCCGAAGAGATCAAGGATGTAATTTTCGTCGAAGATATCAGAAGCAGTTCTGACCTCGGGCATTACAACTACTATTTCGATAACAACATCAGGATCTTCGGTCTCCCGTCCAAAAACGGCACAGGTCCCTCTGCCAATATCACAAATTCTTTTTCGATCACGGAAGGTTCTCCTGCAAAAGACGGCGCGTATGCGCTTCTTGATATCCTGCTCAGTGAAGAGATCCAGAAAGAAGCATTTGATACGATCCCGATCAACCGGGCGGCAACTTCGTATCGTATCGAAAGACAGTCGGCGAATAACTACAACGGATATTGTGACATGACCGGTCCGTACTCGATCAACAATACTCCGCCGATATTGCGCAACCTCTATATTTATGAGCCGTATCTGGAGTTCCCTCAGATCTTCCAGCAGACGCTCGAGAACGTCGATACGATCTTCCTGTCCGACAATGCGATCATGATGATCGTGGACGAGGAACTGCCCGCATATCTCCTCGGCCAGAAAGATCTCGACAGCGTGATCGAAACGATCAACAACCGCGCGAAGAATGTGTTTAGCGAGAGGTGATCTTAGAAAAAAAGCCCTGTGGTCTTGAAGTGACCCCCCAAAGTTTTTGTCTAACTTTGAGGGTTCACTTCAATGTTGCCCCCCATTCTTTTCTGACAGGATGGAGCCTGACAGATTATTCCCCAATCACCGAGGGATTCAGTAAAAAATCATATATGTTTACAAGCAATATTCAATGCTATTTCTTCTCTAGTCATTCCGTCCACCTTCTTTCTTTTCTTCTTCAAGAGCCTACAATGGATTTTTGTCAAAAGTGACACAAATCCATTTTAGGCTAACCAAATGTTGACCAAAAAACGATATGCTACGAAAGATCCGGAATCTCCTTTGTTTGTGTTTACTTTTTGAATATTTTTGTGTAAAATAAACACAGGAAGGTGGTGCTGACATATGTTCAATAAGAACCTTAAGTATTATCGGTTACAAAAGAATATGTCGAAAAAAGAGCTGGCTGATAAATGTGGAGTGTCGGCTATGGCAATCACGCATTATGAAAACGGTGACCGTAAGCCGGATATTGATATGATCAAGAAGTTGGCGGAAGCTCTGGGTGTTTTTGTCGCGGACTTTCTGGCAGAACGAAATACGTCTCTTTCTTTTGTTCACGGAGAATTTCGCAAACAGGCCTCACTTCCGGAATCGAAACAGGAGTATATAAGAGAGTCGGTTGAAGAATACTTCAGCCGGTTCTTTGACGCTGTTGAATGTCTGGGTGGGAATCCGCTTCCCGAACCACCGAAAACTGAAAGCATTAAGTGGGATGCAGATGTGGAACGATGTGCAGAACGAATTAAACAAGCGCTCGGGCTGTCAAGATCCGGGCCGGTCAAGGATCTGTATGCAGTTCTGGAGAATAAAGGATTCCTCATCATGGAGTTGGATGTGGATAGCAGGAAATTTAGCGGCATGAACGGCAAGGTGAACCAGTATCCATATATTGTTGTGAATGAGAATATGTCTCCGGAGAGGAAACGCTCAACGATTGCACATGAACTCGTTCATATCATGTCCTCGGATATGAAGTGTTCAGAAGAAGTCGAGGAAGAAAAACGAGCTACAGCCGTAGCAGGTGCTTTTCTCATTTCACTCGATGATGTCCATAGAGAACTTGGCGCCCATAGGACAAGAGTTACCAAGGATTATATATTGACTTGCGAAGAATACGGTATATCCATGTACCTTCTGGTAAAGCGTGCTGCTTTGGCAGGGATTATATCATCCAGTTTGGAGAAGAACTTCTATATTCGAGCGAACAAAGCAGGATATCAAACGAATGAACCTGTGCACATTAAGGATCCGGAGTCGCCAACACTTCTGCGTCAACTGGTATACAGAGCGGTTAACGAGGAAGGCTTGTCGATGGCGCGCGGAGCAGAATTACTCGGGACTAGTATTGCGGAAATGGAGCAGTTTTGTGGATTGGCGGTGACTTGATTTGGAATCTATCAGTATGCCAGTACAGTTGTTGACGAAGAGTGGGAGAGGCTGTAGAATTAGATTAACCATATCGGCAAAAGAATAGTATTTTGCCGAAACGGTCGATAAGGGGGGTGATATCCATGGATACAAGTGTTCTTTTGAAAAGCATAAAGAAAGATGTCTTTGGAAGACAGGATATCATTGACTCTGCTATTACAAAGATTGATGGATTCAAAGAAACGGACATCCGGAACCTTCTTGAAAAAATGATGAAGAGAGGCGAGATTGTCAGAGTGGCTCACAATCGCTATGTGCGAAAGGGTGAAGCGAACACGAGATGCGAGTATATTCCACAGTATTCTGAAACAGCTCGTAAGCTTATAGCGGATGTTGAAGAGAAGAATCCTTATGTGGATTTTCAGGTCTGGGAATTGGCTTGGTTTAACGAGTTTCTAGTTCATCTTGTTGCAAGGAATATGGTTTTTCTTGATGTAGAGAATAGCGGGTGTGAATTCATATATTCATCGATTTCAGATGACTATCAAGGCCGGATGCTTTTGCTCCCCGAACCTAAAGAGATACAATACTACTCCCAGCCTGACGAAATCATCATCGAGCGATTGATCAGTGAGAGTCCTAAGATAAAGGAACGGCCGCACGAGACGCCTATCGAGAAACTGATTGTTGAACTTTTCGCCAATAAGATCTTAAGGAGCATGGTTTCACAGGGTGACTATGCTAATGTCCTTGAAACTATTTTCGAGAAGTATAGTGTCGATCAATTGAAAATGTTCAGATACGCAAGAAGAAGAAATAAGGAGGATGAGGTTCGTAGTTTCATTGAAAAAAATACCGATATTAAGCTTCTGAACGAGGTGTGACATGATTACTGCAGAGAACTTTACACTTGAGCATATAGAATATGTGAAGGGATCCAGAAAAGTCGATAAAACAATCCTTGAGAGAAGCATATATGCTCTGGGACTTCTAGAAGCATTGGCGAGAGTGGGTCTTCCGTACATTTTTAAGGGCGGCACATGCCTTCTCCTGCTGTTGGATTCTCCGATGCGCTTGTCCACGGATATTGACATTATTGTAAAACCGGGAACAGACTTCGAACATTATCTTGAAGAAGCCTCGAAGATTATTCCGTTCAAGAGAAAAGAAGAGCAGGAGCGTCAAAGATCCGGTAGTATTGAGAAGCGCCACTATAAGTTTACCTATGACTCCCCTGCTTACGGAAGAGAGTTTTATATCTTGCTTGATATTCTTTTCGAGGAAAATCACTATGCCCAATTAATACAGAAACCGATAAGAAATTCTCTTCTTATCACCGAGGAACCATATGTGAATGTTACTATGCCAACTGCCGAATGCATTATGGGAGATAAACTCACAGCATTCGCTCCGCATACGACAGGTATACCATTCGGTGTCGGAAAAGAACTGGAGATTATTAAGCAGATGTATGATGTCTCGTGTCTGTTTGATATCGCTACCAATTTTTCTGATGTTTACGAAACATATATGGAGACCGTTAAATCAGAGATCGCATACAGGGAAAAAGATATCACTTATCGTGAAGTTCTATTGGATACTATAAATGCAGCGGCGTGCGTTGCTAGCCGAGGTCTTGTTGGTGAAGACTATCCCCAATTCTTTGCAGGAATCAAAGCAATAACCGGACATATCTTTGATGGAAGGTTTACGGCAGAACTTGCTATCGGACGGGCATGTAAAGTTATGTATGCTGCGGCATGTATACTATCAAACACGGAGATGAAGAGAATAGAGAACCCCGATGATTATATCCGGGCACAAATTTCCGTTCCTGAATATGCGAAACTCTATAAGATAAGGAAGTTTGAACCTGAGGGATATGCCTACGTGATCGAAGCATTAAAGCTCATAGGGAATACGCTGAGCAAAAACTGAACCTATCAGAAGCAAAGCATCGGATAGATTCTGTCTTGCCGATCTGTCGTGCACCTTTAATGATATGAGGCTTCTTGTCCGGGTCTCTGAGCCAGTTTCCCAGGCATTGATCGACTTTCCTTTGTAAATAAGCCATTTTTTCAGTCCTCCTGAGCATAATTTTATGCTTGGGATAAACCGCCGCCAACATTTTTAGAGCCATTTATAGAGTTGATACAACATTTTTAGAGCCATTCGAAAGGAATATTTACCAAAATCGTAAAAACAATGATCGGAAGAAACAAAAACCCCGAAACCATTGCGGTATCGGGGTTCTTTGCTGGAGCCGATTGCGAGACTCGAACTCGCGACCTGCTGATTACAAATCAGCTGCTCTACCAACTGAGCTAAGTCGGCGACTTTTCAGCGCAAGAGATATTGTAAGGGGTAGGGATGGGTTTGTCAAGTGATTTTTTAGATGGTATATTCGAAAAAGATCATCCGACATTTTTGCCCGGCCGATCGTTATCTTTATAAAGGAGGATCTATGCATGGCGGATACGGCATTTCCAACTGATGCGGATTTCGAAGTGTTCTATGAGCGGCACTGGAAATATGTCTATCGGCTGTGTTTCTCCTACATGAAGAACCAGTCCGACGCCGAGGACTGCGCAGAGGATGCTTTTGTACGGGCACTTTCCAGAGATCTTCCTTTTGAAGATGAGGTGCACGAGAGAAAATGGCTGACGGTGACGGCGATCAACATCTGCAAGGATAAGCTGAAGAGCGCGGCATATAAGACTACCATCTCGATGGATGAGGAGTCCGTGAAGGAGCCGGCCGCTGAGGAGCCGGAAGATTTCAGCGATGTGCTCGACGCGGTCCTGGCGCTGCCGACGAAATATAAAGATGTAGTGTGGCTTTTCTACTACGACGGGTACCGGACGGAGGAGATCGCGTCGATGCTTGAACGGCCGGCATCCACGATCAGAAACCAGCTGAGAGATGCGCGGGCGATGTTGAAGAAAACGTTAGAAAGGAGCCGGAGATCATGAGCGGATACGAAGAAGATAAGATCAGAAAAAACGGAATCGAAGAAGATGCGTTCAACGAAGAAATGGCCGGCGATGATCAGATCAAAGATGCGCTGGATACGATCGAGCCTTCCGCCGGAGCAAAAGAGCGGATGCTCGCCAATATCCGGAAGAAGGCGGCTGCAGCAGAACCTGCCGGCAGCGGGAGTGCCGCTCCTGCATCACCGGTCCGCACAGCAGATGAGATGACCAAGGCCGACGAAGAGCGCACGGGCAAGGCAGAGCTGGCGGAAGCGCCGAAGAAGAGAAGTGCGGCGCGGACCTGGATGTGGGTCGTACCGGCGTTGGCAACGGTCGCCGCGGCTGTCGTAATACTGTACGTGGCGGGTGCTTTTCCCAAGGGAAAGAAGGAAAAACTGGAAACCACACCATCCGGTGAGACGGAAGTGTCGGGCATTACCGCAGGCGGGACGACGGATGTTTCCGGGATCATCACCGGAGGACCGATCACAGAGTGCCGGTCACAGGAGGAGATGGAAAGCTTCCTGAAGTTCTCTGTCAAAGTCCCGGAAGATGCGGAGTCACCGAAGTTCTTCATCGAAGACGGACAGGTCGGCGCCGTGGTATATAAGGTAGGAGAAAAAGAATATACCCTGTACGCGGCCGAGAGCAGAGCACTCCTTGAAAGCAGGAAAACAGGGCGCCCGCAAACATCCTGGGAAGAGGGCGGCATATATTACATGAAGGTAGGATAAACATCCTCCATATTGATCAGCGTCGGGAAAAATCGGCCGACATTTTCATACGGTCAATCGTTATCTAAGTGAAGACACAAGAAACGGAGGAACCCGAAAATGAAAAAAACAATAAGTGTAATCTTAAGTGCGATAATGATCCTTTCGATGTGCGGATGCAAAAAGAAGGACAAGGCGGATCCGAAGATCTCTTCGGATAA
>ONFC01000023.1 GCA_900317035.1 uncultured Eubacteriales bacterium | reverse complement strand
GAGCTTATCGTGGATGTTTGCAAAGATGGTATCAAGATCGTCGTAAATGACTTTATCCACTTTCGTGATATCGCAGTAGCAGGTGAACTTTCCGTCCTTATAGTAATGTCCGGGCGGGAAAGGTAATACCTTTTTGCTATAGGGGACGATGTTCTTCGCTTCGCTGGCGAAGATGATGTGACCCTCCTCATCGTAGCCGTAGTAGAGCGGACGGATACCGATCGGATCTCTTGCCGCGATGAGTTCTTTTGTATCTGTATCGTAGAGGATGAGGGCGAACTCCGCATCGAGTTTGCTGAACATCTCTACGCCGTATTTCTCATATAAAGGAAGAAGCACTTCGCAGTCGGAATCCGAGGCGAAAGAATACCCGTCGGAAAGGAGTTCCTGCCGAAATGCTTCAAAATCGTAGATCTCGCCGTTACAGACGAGATATCTGCTGCCTCTGGTGAAGGGCTGCATGCCCTCCGGGGTCAGTCCCATGATGGCCAGGCGGTGAAAGCCCATAGTGCCGTCGGGAAGTGTGATGATCCGGCTTTGATCCGGACCTCTGGAGATGGTCTTATCGAACCCCTCCTTGAACCGTTCCTGTGCTAAGTCCGGGCACAGGTAAAACATGATTGAACACATAGATCTATTTCCTCCAACTTTATTTTCTACTACTAACTTTTTTGTTTGTTTTTAATATCCGAAAGAGTCCTGCGGGATGCTTGCAGGACTCCTTCGGGATTTCAGATTATGCGTTATTCGACATCCTGTAAGGCGTCGAAACCTTCTTCTCCGGTTCGTACTTTGATGACATTGTCAACATCGTAAACGAAGATCTTACCGTCACCGATGTGACCGGTGTAGAGAACCTTTTTCGCTGTATCGATAACAGCCTGTACCGGAACTCTCGCGACTACGATATCCATCTGGATCTTCGGGAGCAGCGACGGCTCTACTTCAACGCCTCGGTAGAACTCCGCTTTACCTTTCTGGATACCACAGCCAAGTACATGGGACACTGTCATTCCGGTGATACCGATATCGAGGAGTGCCGACTTAAGCGGCTCGAGCATACGCTCTTTGCAGACGATCTCGATCTTGGTGAGTTTCTTTCCGTCCGGGCTCTTGTAGGAGATACCGGAGGCAGCTCTAGCGACTTCCTTGACTTCGACAGCTTCTGCCATCGGAGTCTCGCCGATGACCTTGATCGTAGGAAGTACGGAGTCATCTACTGTCGGAGCAAAGTCAGCAACCGAAGCGAAGTCAGCATATGCGGATACGAGGCCGTGCTCGGAGATATCCATACCGGCGAGCTCGTCTTCTGCAGAAGCACGAAGGCCGATAGTGTGCTTGATGATCTGGAATGCCGGGATCATGCAGAGTGCTGTCCAAGCCAGGATCGCTGCGATACCCAGGCACTGTGTGCCAAGAACTTTCATGCCGGCGGAGAAAGATGTGCCATGAACGAGTGCGTAGATCGGACCATCCACTCCTGCATCAGCGGTGGAAGTGGAGAGGAGACCTGCGGCGATCGTACCCCAGACACCGTTTGCCAGGTGAACACCTACGGCACCGACCGGGTCATCTACGTGACACTTGATATCGAGTTTCTCAATAACGACTACTACGAGGATACCGCTTACGATACCGATGACTGTAGCACCGATAACATCTACGTTGTTACATCCTGCGGTAACACCGACAAGACCTGCCAGAGAGGCGTTCAAGCACATGGAAACATCAGGCTTTCCGTTCTTGGCCCATGTATAGATCATGGTTGTGCAAGTTGCGATCGCAGGAGCTACTGTTGTAGTAACGAAGATCGCAGCGAGGGAGCTTACAGAGGTTGCGGCCGCGCCGTTGAATCCGTACCAGCCGAACCAGAGGATGAAGCATCCGAGAGCACCGAGTGTCAGGGAGTGGCCCTGGATCGCCTTGACCTTGACGATCTTGCCGCCCTGGTCTTTGACATACTTGCCGATACGGGGTCCAAGGATGATCGCACCGATGAGAGCGGAGATACCGCCGACACTATGGATCGCTGCAGAACCTGCAAAATCGATGAAGCCCATCTTGGCAAGCCAGCCCTGAGAGTTCCATACCCAGCCGGCTTCGATCGGATATACGACCAGGCTGATGATGGCGCTGTAAATACAGTATGCGGAGAACTTGGTTCTCTCTGCCATCGCACCGGAAACGATCGTTGCGGCGGTCGCGCAGAATACTAAGTTAAATACGAAGGAGGACATCGGGAAGGAAGAAAAGTCTGTAAAGATCTTCATGTTCGGAACACCGATGATTCCCATCACGTAGTCTTCACTCATCATCAGGGCAAAGCCGAGCAGACTGAATACTACAGTACCGATGCAGAAGTCCATCAGGTTTTTCATGATGATGTTTCCTGCGTTTTTTGCTCTGGTAAAGCCGGTCTCGACCATGGCGAAACCACACTGCATGAAGAAGACCAGAGCGGCTCCTATTAAGAACCAGACACTGAATATAGTGTCGTTTGCTGATTGAATTATCGCATCCATTTTATTTACCTCATTTCCTGCGTAAAGCGAAAGTGGCGATGGCAGAGGATCTTTCCCTCGCACATCGCCACATTGCGTGTGTTTTCCTGTTGCTTTACGCTATTTTCTTATCTTACTCCGAAGAGCAGTTCGCCATAGGACGGGAACGGCCATACCTTGGCACTGACGAGTGATTCTGCCTGATCTGCTGCCGCACGGAGATCCTGCATCGCTACGAATACTTTGTCTCTATATGCATAGGACTGAGCGAGGATATCGGAGATCTCGTGTACTTCGATCACTGCATCTTCCAGGACCTGCGTCCGCTCGGCGATATCGCCCTGAAGCTTTGTGAGCTTGCTGATCAGATCCTTTTCAAATACGGCTTCTACACCGACTGCCTGCTTGACTGCGATCGCTGTATCGGCCAGTTCTTTGATGTACTCGGTGACGGCCGGCAGGATATCCTTTCTGGCCATATCGATCATGGTGAGTGCCTCGATATTGATGATCTTGCTGTAGTTCTCGAGAAGGATATCGTGACGGCTCTGCATCTCTGCTAAACTGAATACACCAAACTTCAGGAACAGATCCTTATTTTTCTGGTCGAGGAATCTCTCCATCGCTTCCGGTGTGGATCGAAGATTGAGAAGACCTCTGTCTTCGGTCGCTTCTTTGATCCAGCTCTCATCGTATCCGTTGCCGTTAAAGATGATCCTCTTATGTGCGGTGATCGTCTCCTTAATGACTGCTGCGAGTTCCGCGTTAAAATCACTTGCCTTTTCGAGTCTGTCTGCAAATTCACAGAGGCTGTCTGCAACCGCAGTATTGAGCATGATGTTTGCGCATGCGATGGAGTTTGCAGAACCGAGCATTCTGAACTCGAATTTGTTACCGGTAAAGGCGAACGGGGATGTTCTGTTTCGGTCGGTAGAATCCTTCGGGAATTTCGGGAGGACATCTACGCCGATCTCCATCTGTACTTTCTCGTGCTGACTGTACTGGCTGCCGCTGACGATGGACTCGATGATCTCATTTAATTCATCGCCCAGGAACATGGAGACAACTGCCGGCGGAGCTTCGTTCGCGCCAAGACGGTGATCGTTTCCTGCGGTGGCTACCGAGATACGGAGCAGATCCTGATGTACATCTACTGCACGGATAACTGCTGCCAGGAAGAGTAAGAACTGAGCATTCTCGGAAGGTGTGTCACCGGGCTCGAGGAGGTTGACTCCCTTATTGGTACTGATGGACCAGTTGTTATGCTTACCGGATCCGTTAACACCTGCGAACGGCTTCTCGTGAAGGAGGCAGACCAGACCATGTTTCTTTGCAACTTTCTGCATGATCTCCATCATCAGCTGGTTGTGATCGGTCGCGATGTTGGTGGTAGTGAAGATCGGTGCCAGCTCGTGCTGTGCCGGAGCAACTTCGTTATGCTTTGTCTTAGCAAGTACACCCAGCTTCCAGAGTTCTTCATCGAGATCCTTCATGTAAGCGGATACTCTCGGCTTGATGGATCCGAAGTAATGATCTTCGAGCTCCTGGCCCTTCGGTGCTTTTGCTCCGAAAAGTGTTCTTCCTGTATAAATAAGATCTTTTCTCTTATTATAGAGCTCTACCGGAATGAGGAAGTATTCCTGCTCAGGTCCTACTGTAGTTCTAACTGTGAGATGCGGATCGGTGTTACCGAAGAGTCTTAAGATACGGACGGCCTGCTTGCTGATGACCTCCATCGAGCGGAGAAGCGGTGTCTTCTTGTCGAGTGCCTCGCCGCTGTAAGAACAGAAAGCGGTCGGGATGCAGAGTGTGTCATCTTTGATGAAAGCGTAGCTTGTCGGATCCCATGCTGTATATCCTCTTGCTTCGAATGTAGCTCGAAGTCCGCCGGACGGGAAGGAAGATGCATCAGGCTCACCCTGAACAAGTTCTTTTCCCGAGAATTCCATGATCACGCCGCCGTCAGATGTGGGTGAGATGAAACTGTCGTGCTTCTCGGCGGTGATGCCGGTCAGCGGCTGGAACCAATGCGTAAAGTGTGTGGCACCTTTTTCTGTTGCCCAATCCTTCATGGCATTGGCGACTACGTTAGCGATCTCTATATTCAACGGCAGACCTTCATTAATGGTCTTCTTCATTGCTTTGTAAGTTTCTTTCGGGAGACGGGCCTTCATGATCTGTTCGTTAAAAACCGATTCTCCAAAGATCTCAGGTACGTTTGTCATAATCTTTTCCTCCTTTAAAAAGTGAAGAGGGCACCTGGAAAAACACAAAATGAATAACAAATTGCACAAACTTGCATGATTTATGAAATTCATATGGAAAAATGAACGATTTTTCACACAGAAATGAATTTTGACAAAAGAGAAGTTGCAAAATCGACGCGCAGAGAGTATATTGTCAATGTAGGGAAGAGAAATGAAGGTTAGCGATAGCGAACCAATGATGATTTCTCTTCCGAATGCTTTCGGATCAAGGAATAGATCTGAAGAAAAAGAGGTGAGATATATGAGTTCTACAGGTATAGATAAAGTATTGATCCTGAGAAGAGAACCGGGTGCAAGCAGAGTACTGGAGAATTTCATTATCAACTCCCTCAAGCATCCGCATGAAGTGATATGGGATACCTTTTCCGAAAACGGTATCCGGCTTGCAAAGAAAGGGGACTACGGACTTCTGATCGTCGAGTCGGCGATCTCTGATCCTTCTGCGATCAAGGCCTGCCACTCGGCAGTATCCCATCCGACGGCTAGTATCCTCTTCCTTGCGGATGAGACGACATTCTCTTCCGATGAGGAGAAGAAAGCGAAGACGAGACTTCTCGATATGGGCGCGACGATCCTCGTCAAGCCACTGAAGCAAAGTGCTTTTGCCACGGCGATACAGGCAGCGGATATGGCACATATAAGACTCGGTGTCCTGAAGAAAAAACTCGACGATGAGAAGGTCGTCACCCGAGCCAAACTTCTTCTGATGCAGACGCTGTCCTTCACGGAAGAAGAGGCGCATAAGTTCATCGAGAAAGAAGCGATGAACAGCGGGCGTACCCGGTCGGAAGTATCGTACGAGATCATCAGAACATACGAGTCCGGTAATTAAGTACCCGTTTATTAGATAAAAAGGTTCAATAATATATATCGATCTAAGAATACATAAATAACCATACACAAAGGCGTGCTGGTTCTTGAGAAGAAAGAAGGTGCATGCTGATGAAGTATGAGTTTTATAAAATGCAGGGATGCGGGAATGACTACGTCTATATCGACGCGCGTAAATACGCGATCGACGATCCCTCTGCACTTTCGATAAAGATCTCCGACAGACATTTCGGTATCGGATCCGACGGGCTGATCCTGGTCGCTCCTTCAGATACTGCGGATGCGAGGATGATCATGTTTAACCTCGACGGTTCCGAAGGAAGGATGTGCGGTAACGGCATCCGCTGCGTCGGGAAGTTCGTCCATGATGTCTGGGGAGTCAAAAAGGATATCCTCACGATCGAGACCAAAAGCGGGATCAAGACACTGAAGCTTCAGATCGATGAAAACGGATCTGCTGTCGGCGCGACAGTCGATATGGGAAAGGCGATCCTCTCCCCGCAGCTGATCCCGGTAGATCTGGATGGGGATTCTGTTGTCGACAGGGAAGTTCAGATCGAAGATCAGACATATCACATCACCTGCGTGTCGATGGGAAACCCGCATGTGGTGCTCTTCACTAAAGACGTCGAGAAACTGGACCTTCCTGCGGTCGGTCCGAAGTTCGAGCATCATCCGATGTTCCCCGAGAGTGTGAATACGGAATTTGTCGAGATCCTGGGAAAGGATCTTCTCCGCATGCGTGTCTGGGAAAGAGGATCCGGGGAGACATGGGCGTGCGGTACGGGCACCTGTGCGACGGTCGTCGCCGCCTGCCTCAATGGATATGTGAAGAAAGGCGAGGACGTGCGCGTGATCTTAAACGGCGGCGAACTTGTGATCAACTATACCGATGAAAGAGTCCTGATGACCGGCCCGGCGAAAATCAGTTTCATCGGAAGGATCGACGTGTAGGGCAAGTGCTTCTCAAAAAGTTAAGTAGGGCGCCGGCAAATTCCGGTGCGATGTAGGAAATGGAGGAAATAGGAAAATGAAGATCAACAAAAACTATCAGAACATCGAGGAGACTTACCTGTTCTCGGAAGTCGCGGAACGCGTCAGAAAATACATGGAACAGGATCACGGTGCATCGCTCATCAAGATGGGTATCGGCGATGTCACCAGACCACTATGTAAGTCGGCGGTCGAAGCGCTGCATAAGGCGGCCGATGAGATGGGGACTGCAGAAGGGTTTCACGGATACGGTCCGGAACAGGGATATGGTTTTCTCCGGGATGCGATCGCGGATTATTACCAGCGGGAGAGCGGCGTCAAGCTCTTCAGTGATGAGATCTTCGTAAGTGACGGTGCCAAGAGTGACCTCGGAAATATCCTCGACATCTTCGATCAGGATAATGTGGTCGCAGTCACGGATCCGGTGTATCCGGTCTATGTGGATACGAATGTCATGGCGGGAAGAAAGATCGTTAAGCTCTCGTCATCCTCCGATAACGGATTTCTCCCGATGCCGTTTCCGGGACTGGAGGCGGACATCATCTACCTCTGTTCTCCGAACAATCCGACCGGTGCCGCCTATGATAGAACCCGTCTTCAGAAGTGGGTGGACTATGCCAACCAGCATGGTTCGGTGATCCTCTTTGACGCTGCTTATGAATCCTTTATCTCGGATCCGGATGTGCCGCGCTCCATCTACGAACTCGAGGGAGCCAGATCGTGTGCGATCGAGTTCTGCTCGCTCTCGAAGACCGCAGGTTTTACCGGCCTTCGCTGCGGGTATACGATCGTGCCCGGAGGCCTTGTAAGAGAAGGCGTGCAGCTTCGGAAGATGTGGCTCCGCCGTCAGACGACCAAGTTTAACGGTGTGGCGTATCCGGTACAGAAAGCTGCAGCGGCCTGCCTGAAGGAGCAGGGCTATGCCGAGCTTCTGGAGAACATCCGTTACTATAAGGAAAATGCGAAGACCATCGCCGATACTTTTACGGAATTAAAATGGCCGTTTACCGGAGGGAAGAACTCTCCCTATATCTGGGTGAAGTGCCCGCATGAGATGAAGTCGTGGGCATTCTTCGATGAACTCCTTTCCAAGGCAAATGTCATCTGTACTCCGGGAAGCGGATTTGGAGCCTGTGGAGAAGGCTATGTGAGATTTACCTCCTTCAATACCCACGAAAATACCACCGAAGCAATGAGAAGGATCAAAGAGATCTACGCTTGATTTAAAGATGCTCCGGACCGGCCGCACCATGTCTAATGGTATAATGGTAGCGGGAAGGATGGCTTCACATGGACTATATTACGACGAATACATCGATGACAGAAGGTGAGATCGACAGTGAATTCAGAAGTAATATGGGACAGCAATATGTCGGTCCGTATCCGCCGTCCGGAACAACACATACATATACTGTATTTGTCTTCGCGCTCAAAAATGATATGAGCGTGGGCAACTGGAATTTTGACAAGGGCAGCAACTACCTCGATAAGATCTTCGAGGGGCTGGATACCGATAAAGACGGAAACACGGGAAATGTCCTCTCGTACGGAAGACTCGACGGATTCTTTACAATGCATCATTAACTGTTTTAGTGACAAAAAGAGGGAGCCTCATCTTTATGAGACTCCCCTGTTTGTACTTAAATATCTATCCGGATTTTACTCGAAGAAGAACTGCTTGGAATATTCATCATAGTGCTGCTGATAGTCGGCAGTCTGCTTTTCCTTAAGATTTCCGAGATACTCGTGAGTATCAAAGTCATCTGCCTCGAGCTCGATGATCGCAACAGCGATATTGGAGCAGTGGTCAGAGACACGCTCGAAGTTTGTCGAAAGATCGTTAAAGACGAATCCCTGAGCAATCGTGCACTGACCGCGCTGGAGTCGCTCTACGTGGCGGAGTTTCATCTTATCACAAAGCTCGTCGATAACTTCCTCGAGAGGCTCGACCTTCTTTGCCAGTTCCGGATCGGATTTTACGAAAGCTTCTGTGGTGACACGAAGGATCTCGCGGATCGCCTGGATCATCACGTTTAATTCGCTCATCGCTTCTTCGGAGAAGTGGATCTGCTTCTGGTGGCATTCCTGAAAATTCTGCGCCAGGTTTCTGGCGTGGTCGGAGATACGCTCGAAGTCAGAAAGCGTATGCAGGTACAAAGAAGCCGAACGGCCCTGAGACTCTGTCAGTTCCTGACCGGTGAGCTTTACAAGATAAGAACCGAGCGCATCCTCGTAGCGGTCACCGACGGTTTCCAGATCCATGACATGGGAAAAAGCGGAATCGTTATAGTGGTTCAGAAGTCCGATCGAAGTAAGGATCGATTCTTCGGTCTTGGCAGCCATATCGCAGATCGTCAGACGGATCTGCTCGATCGCCAGTGCCGGGTGAGCGAGGAATCGTTCCTCAAGACGGACGGCGGTAGAATCTTTTTCCTCGGGCTTTGCCGGGACGAAGATCGAAGCGGCGGCTTCCAGAACATCTATGAAAGGTGCCAGCAGGCAGAGGATCGTCAGTCGCAGGATCGTGTTGACCAGGGCCAGCCACATAGGAGTCATGATCTTATCCATGAATGTGAAGCTGAAGATCGAGTCTGCAACATAGAAGATGGATGCACATACCATTACACCCATGAAGGATGCGACGAGATAACTTACAGCGGTGCGGCGGCCGTCTCTGGTCGCGCCCAGTGCGGAAAGAAGTACCGGGACGGAAGCACCGATACAGATACCCATGAGAAGCGGCAGGGAAGATCCGAAAGTCATGACACCGGTGATGGAGAGGGCCTGTACGATACCGACGGCAGCGGAAGCGGACTGAAGGAGAGTGGAGAACAGGAGACCTGCCAGGATACCTAAGAAAGGATTGGTCATGGAGGTCAGCATACCGGTGAACCACTCCTGCTTGCCCAGACCGCTTACGGCGCCGCTCATGGTGCTCATTCCGACCATCAGTACGGCAAAACCGAGCATGATGTCACCGATATAACGGCGGTGCTGGTTCTTGTTAAACATACGGAGGATAATGCCGGTCACGGCAATGATGCCGGTCAGTGTGGCAGTGGTGAAGATGCTGGAGATACCTTTGGCACCATCTACATAGCTCAGGCAGATGACCCAGCCGGTGATGCTGGTGCCGAGAATGGCGCCGAGGATAACGGGAATGGCCTGCTTAACTTTCATCATCTTCGAGTTGACGAAACCGACGACCATGACGGAGGTTGCCGATGAGGACTGGATGACGGCAGTGACACCGGCGCCGAGGATCATGCCGCGGATCGGTGTTCCCGTAAGACGGAAAAGAATAGGTTCCAGCTTGTTTCCGGATACTCTTTTCAGACCGTCGCCCATCAGCGACATGCCGAAAAGAAATAACGCTACACCTGTAAACAGGCTTGCAATTTCAGATACTGTCATTGATACACCTTCTTCCTTATCATCAATGTACAAAATTCTATGTTAAATGCACCACCTGCGGAATGTTAAATGTAGGTTAAATCCAGGAAAGAAATGCCCGATATCTGAGCCGATATGTTAAGATGACTTCGAGGTGAGAGTGGTGATCTATCTTCTGGAAGATGACGAAAGCATACGCAAACTGGTGATCTATGCACTGAAGAGCCAAGGCTATGACGCGGAGGGCTTTGAACTTGCTGAGCCTTTTTGGGAAGCTCTAGAGAACCAGCTTCCGGAACTGATCCTTCTGGATATCATGCTTCCCGGCGAAGATGGCATCTCGATCCTGAAGCGCATCCGCGGAAATGCGGTAACAAAAGATATTCCCGTAATCATGCTTACAGCAAAGAATACAGAGTACGACCGCGTGGTCGGCCTTGATGCCGGCGCGGACGACTATGTTTCCAAGCCCTTCGGCATGATGGAGCTTGCGGCCAGAGTCCGGGCGATGTTAAGACGCCATCAGAGAGGACAGACGATCTCGGAATATAAGATCGGACCTCTTTATATCTGCCCGGAGCGTCACGAGACCACTGTCAACGGGGAGAGTGTCACGCTGACATATAAAGAGTTTATGCTGCTTTGCCTTCTTGCGGAGAACACCGGCATAGTAATGAGCCGGGAAACACTGCTGGACCGCATCTGGGGCCTGGGCGCCGAGAGGGAAAACCGCACTCTGGATGTACACATAAGAACACTTCGTTCCAAGCTGGGAGAAGCCGGACGACTGATCCAGACCGTCCGTGGAATCGGATATCGTATGTTGGAGGAATAAGGTATGATAAAGACGATCTTTCGGAATACTTTTCTAATCGGTATTTCTATTTTGGCGCTTTGTGCAGTGCTTTTCTTCGGGATACAGTACACACAGATCAAAAACGATACTTATGGCGCGCTGAAACAGGAAGCGGCCTATGCGGAGCAGGGGCTTCTTATCGGCGGAGAAGACTATCTGAAAACTCTTGGCGATGAGAACCGCGTTACATGGATCGACGCTGATGGTAATGTTCTTTATGATAGTGAGTTCCAGCTTCCGATGGATAACGAGAAGGATCACGCAGAGGTTTCCGATGCCATGGAAAACGGCGAGGGCCGGAAGATAAGGACCTCGGAAAACAGTGGCGAGTCCACCATGTACTATGCAAGAAAATGCAAGGATGGTACGATCCTTCGCCTGAGTCGTCCTATAAGTGCCGTTCAAAAAGCACTGATCGCTGTCCGTCCGATCCTCTGGGTCCTGATCCTGGTTCTTGTGATCTCGGCAGTTCTTTCCTTCCGTATTGCTAAGCAGATCGTAAACCCGATCAATGCGATCGATCTGGAGCGTCCGGAGATCAATAAGTATCCTGAGCTTACACCGCTGATCGATAAGATCCAGGAGCAGAAGATGACGATCCAGGAAGAAGTGGAATCCAGAGAGCAGATGCGCCGTGAGTTCTCGGCCAACGTTTCCCATGAGCTGAAAACACCGCTGACATCGATCTCCGGATTTGCGGAACTTCTGTCACAGGGCGTGGTCTCTGACGATAAGGTGCAGGAGTTTTCAAATGATATATATAAAGAATCCCAGCGCCTGATCGCCTTGATCGATGACATTATCAAGCTGTCCCGTCTTGATGAGAATAAAGAAGAGCCGAAGTGGGAGAAGGTCGATCTGTATGATCTTTCTTCTGAAGTTCTGGACGGGCTTCGTCCTATCGCTGACAAGCAGGGGATCAAGCTTAGTCTGGCGGGAAAATCCACGTCTATTACAGGTGTCTATGCGCTCCTCAATGAGATGGTCTATAACCTCTGTGATAATGCGATCAAATACAACACTCCGGGCGGAAGCGTGGAAGTAAAGATTGCGACAAAAGAAAACGGAGATGTGGCCCTTGCGGTCAAGGATACCGGTATAGGTATTCCGCAGAAACACCAAAAGAGAGTCTTTGAAAGATTTTACCGGGTAGATAAGAGTCACTCCAAGGAGATCGGCGGCACAGGCCTGGGCCTCTCGATCGTAAAGCACGTCGCGCAGCATCACGATGCGAATGTGTCGCTCGAAAGTGAGCCGGGACTCGGAACGACGATCACGATCGTTTTCCCGAAAAAGACAGATTCCGCAGAGAAAAAAGAAGAAACCAAAGCGGAAACAGAAGAGAATACCAAGAATGAAAATGAATAATTAGTGCACTGAAAATGCACAATGAAACAAATCATACGCATTTTTGAATGTTTTTTGCCCATAGTTTTGCAAGTTGTTGCAATAAAACTTGCAAATTGATAAGATGTATCCATCGAATACTGGCAAAGGCGCTAAGTGCTTCCCGGGATCTTACGTGGAATCTCCCGTAAGATAAGACGGCAAGGCCTGGCGCCTTTACTGTTGTCTGCTCTTCCCGGGACGCTTAGGTGACCTGAGGAGGAAGATTATGATGATGCAAAAACAGGGACTTTATTCTCCGGAATATGAGCACGATGCGTGCGGTATCGGTTTTGTAGTAAATATCCACGGCAAGCGGACACACCAGACGGTGAAGGATGGTCTTAAGATCCTTGCAAATCTGGCGCACCGCGGTGGTGAGGGCAGTGATGAAAATACCGGCGACGGAGCGGGCATGCTCCTTCAGATCCCGGATGCATTTTTCCGGAAGGTCTGCCCCGAAGAGAACATCACCCTTCCTCCGATGGGGGACTATGGTGTAGGTATGGTCTTCCTGCCGCGCCAGAGCGATGCCCGTGAAAAGTGCATGAAGGTCATCAATAAGGCGGTTGAAGAGGAAGGACAGATCGTTCTCGGCTGGCGTGATACTCCTGTCAATGAGAGCACGATCGGTATTACAGCGAAGGAGAACCGCCCGTATATCGCGCAGGTCTTCATCGGCCGTGGTGAGAAGACAAAGGCAGGCATCGCTTTTGACAGGGCACTGTATGTGATCCGTAAGAAGCTTGAGAAGAGAACGATCGAGCTCTCCGAGACCGATCCGAGATATTTCTATTTCGCATCTCTTTCTACAAGAACGATCGTATATAAGGGCATGCTCACCCCGGAACAGATGGATGCTTTTTATCTCGACCTGAAGGATCTTTCTTTTGATTCCTCACTGGCGCTCGTGCACTCCCGCTATAGCACGAACACTTTTCCGAGCTGGGAACGTGCCCATCCATACCGCTATCTGATCCACAACGGTGAGATCAATACACTTCGCGGAAACATCAACGCGATGTATGCGAGATCCGCTTCGATCAGTAACAAAGCATTCGGCGATGACATGGCGAAGGTCCTGCCGATCATCAACCCGAACGGTTCTGACTCGGCGATGTTCGATAATACACTCGAGTTCCTGACTCTCTCCGGAAGATCGCTTGCAGAGACCGCCATGATGATGGTGCCGGAGCCGTGGATCAAGCACGAGCAGATGGACGAAGACCTGAAGGCTTTCTATGAATATAACAGCATGCTGATGGAACCCTGGGACGGTCCTGCAGCGCTGGCATTTACCGACGGACGTTCGATCGTTGCCACGCTCGATAGAAACGGACTTCGTCCTGCAAGATATGTGGTAACGGAAGACGGCTACGTGATCCTCTCTTCCGAGGCGGGTGTTCTGCCGGTCGATGAGAGCCGCGTGATCAGTAAGAACCGTCTCCGTCCGGGCCGCATGCTTCTGATCGATACCGAGGAAGGCCGCATCATCACCAACGAGGAGATCAAGAAGAAAGTCGCATCCGCGCATCCGTATAAGCAGTGGATCGATGAGAATATGGTCCGCCTTTCCGATCTTGTCGAAGAATATCAGTCCTCGGCAAAAGCACCTGCCAAGGCAGCTTCCAGATCGAAGGCGAAGAAGAATGCCGCTGATCTTTACACGGTTTCTGATATCGAAGTCCGTCAGAAGATGTTTGGCTATACATATGAAGATATAAGAAAGATGGTCATTCCGATGGCCGGCACCGGAGCAGAAGCTATCGGCGCCATGGGTAACGACAGTCCGATCGCAGTGCTTTCGGATAAGCCTCAGCTCCTGTATAACTACTTCAAGCAGCTGTTCGCCCAGGTCACGAACCCGCCGATCGACTGCATCCGTGAGGACATCGTCATCATGGAGAGAATGTATCTCGGAAACGAGGGAAACATCATCGAGCCGAAGGCTACCGATGCCCGTCATATCGCGCTTCCGAGCCCGATCCTGAAAGATGAGGAACTGGCGGCCGTAAAGAATATAAAGAGAAAAGGCTTTAAGTCGGTCGTTCTTCCAATCCTCTACGAAGCAAGCGGTGACGGCCATACTCTCGAAAAGGCGATGGATGATCTTTGCAAGGCAGCATCCGCCGCAGTGGAAAAAGGAACGAATATCCTGGTACTCAGCGACCGTGACGCGGACGCGGATAAGAGTCCGATCCCGGCGCTCCTCGCGGTCTCCGGCCTGCATCAGCATCTGGTAAGAGCGGGTCAGCGTCACATGACCTCGATCGTACTCGAGTCCGGTGAACCCAGAGAAGTACATCATTTCGCACTTCTGGTCGGTTACGGCGCATCTGCGATCGATCCGTATATGGCGTACGCCACGATCAAGGATGAGATCGACCATCAGCGTCTGGACAAAGATGTGGAAACAGCGATCGATAACTATATCTCCGCTGCCCGCCACGGCATCGTCAAGATCCTCTCGAAGATGGGTATCTCGGCAGTGAAGAGCTACCAGGGTGCGCAGATCTTTGAAGCACTCGGTATCGGTGAAGAAGTCATCGATAAGTATTTCACATCGACTGCATCGCGCATCGGCGGTATCGGCCTCGATGAGATCGCTAAGGAAGTCGGAAGCCGTATGGAAGCTGCATATAAGACAGCGGAAACGAAGCCCGGACTCGAGAGCGGCGGTGTATATCAGTGGAGAAAAGACGGGGAATACCATATGTTTAACCCCAAGACGATCTACCAGCTGCAGAACGCGGTCAGAAAAGGTGATTATAACCTCTTTAAGGAATACAGCCGCGGCCTGAATGAAGAAAACGAAAGACTCTGCACGATCCGTGGACTTCTGGAATTCGTACCTTCGAAGCAGCCGATCTCCATCTACGAAGTCGAGCCGGTAGAAAACATCGTCAAGCGCTTTAAGACGGGTGCTATGTCTTATGGTTCCATTAGTAAGGAAGCTCATGAAGCACTGGCGATCGCGATGAACCGCCTGGGCGGTAAGTCCAATACCGGTGAGGGCGGTGAAGATCCGGAACGTTATGAGAGAATGCCGAACGGCGATTCGAAGATGAGTGCGATCAAGCAGGTCGCATCCGGACGTTTCGGTGTTACTTCCGATTATCTTGTACATGCCAAAGAAATCCAGATCAAGATGGCCCAGGGTGCAAAGCCGGGTGAAGGCGGACAGTTGCCGGCCGGTAAAGTGTATCCTTGGATCGCAAAGACACGTCACAGTACTCCGGGTGTAGGCCTGATCTCTCCACCGCCGCACCATGATATCTACTCGATCGAGGACTTAGCGGAGCTGATCCACGACTTAAAGAATGCGAACCGCTTCGCACGTATCAATGTCAAGCTCGTTTCCGAAGTCGGTGTCGGTACGATCGCCGCAGGTGTTGCAAAAGCACGCGCAGACGTCGTCCTGATCTCCGGTTATGACGGAGGCACAGGTGCCGCACCGAGAACGTCGATCCGCCATGCGGGTCTTCCGTGGGAGCTGGGTGTCGCGGAAGCGCACCAGACACTGCTCCTCAATGACCTTCGTTCCCGTATCACGGTCGAGGCAGACGGTAAACTCCTGACCGGACGTGATGTCGCGATCGCATGCCTGCTGGGCGCCGAGGAATTCGGCTTTGCAACAGGTCCTCTGGTCGCTCTCGGATGCGCCATGATGCGTGTATGTAACCTCGATACATGCCCCTTCGGTGTGGCGACACAGAACCCGAAGCTTCGTGCGAAGTTCGAAGGTAAGCCGGAATATGTTGTCAACTTCATGCGCTTCATCGCAGAAGAACTTAGAGAGATCATGGCACAACTCGGTTTCCGTACGATCGATGAGATGGTCGGAAGATCCGATATGCTCCGTGTAAATAAAGCAATCAAGTTCTGGAAGTCCACAGGCATCGATCTTTCTTCGATCCTTTACCGTCCGCAGCTGGATTCGACTGTCATCACACATCACACGGCAGCTCAGAATCATAAGCTGGAAGAAACACTCGACTATAAGGTCCTGATCCCGCTCTCCGAGCCGGCTCTGAACGAAGGCAGAAAGGTCAGCCTGTCTCTTGAGATCCATAACACCGACCGTGCCGCAGGAACGCAGCTCGGATCCGCGATCACCCGTATCCACGGTGAAGAAGGACTGCCGGAAGACTCCATCGATGTTCATTTCAGAGGATCCGCAGGACAGAGCTTCGGTGCTTTTATTCCGAAAGGATTAACACTCCGCCTCGAAGGTGATGCAAACGACTATGTCGGAAAGGGTCTGTCCGGAGGAAAGATCGTCGTCAGAAAAGACAGGGAGGCTGCTTTCCGCTCGGAGGAAAACACCATCATCGGAAACGTCGCTCTGTATGGTGCGACATCCGGTACTGCATATATCAGCGGTATTGCCGGTGAACGCTTCTGCGTAAGAAACAGTGGCGCGACAGCGGTCGTCGAAGGTGTCGGCGATCACGGATGTGAGTACATGACCGGCGGACGCGCGATCGTGCTCGGACCGACAGGCAGAAACTTCGCCGCAGGTATGTCCGGCGGTATCGCATATGTTTATGACGCCAACGGTGACTTTGCCGTAAGATGCAACAAGGAGATGGTAGAACTTCTGCCGCTGTCCGATCCTTCCGAGATCGAATTCGTAAGAGAACAGATCAGCGCACATGTAAGAGCGACAGAGAGCACCTATGCTGAGCATATCCTCCAGAATTTCGATGATCTGATCGGCCGCTTCGTCAAAGTGCTGCCGTATGATTATGCGAAGTATAACGAGAAGCTCGCGGAAGTCGAGAAACAAGGCTACGAAGGGGAGGAAGCCCGCATGATGGCATTCGAACTGGCAACCGGAAAAGGAGGGAAGAAGAATGGGTAAGAATACCGGATTTCTGGAGTACGAAAGAGCGATCGGGCCGGACCGTGACATCAAGGAACGAATCCGCGATTACAGAGAAGTGCATCAGATGTATCAGAGTGAAGAAGCGGCGAAGACCCAGGGCGCACGTTGTATGGACTGCGGCGTGCCGTTCTGCCAGACCGGTATGTTCCTCGGGCGCGGAGCCACAGGATGCCCTCTTAGCAACCTGGTCCCGGAATTTAACGATCTCCTGTATAAAGGCCATCTGGAAGATGCGTACAGAAGACTCAGAAAGACAAACGGATTCCCGGAATTCACGGGACGTGTCTGTCCGGCACTATGTGAAGGCGCATGCACCTGCGGTCACAGTTTTGCATCCACTTCGGTCCGTAATAACGAATGGTATTTGTCGGAGAGTGCATGGCAGAACGGTAATATGAAGCCGCATGCTCCGAAAACCAGAACCGGGAAAAAGGTCGCCGTCATCGGATCCGGACCTTCCGGTCTTTCCTGTGCCGACCAGCTGAATCATGCCGGCCACAGCGTCACGGTTTTCGAGCGGGCGGACCGTCCGGGCGGACTTCTTATGTACGGAATTCCGAATATGAAACTCGATAAGCAGGTGATCCTCCGCCGCGTCAAACTGATGGAAGAAGAGGGCGTCAAGTTCAAGTGCGGAGTGGATGTCGGACATGACATCACGGCCGAAGAGATCCGGAGCAGTTTCGATGCGGTCGTTCTATGCTGCGGCGCGACGAAACCGAGAAATCTCGTTGTCGAGGGAAGAGAACTCAAGGGCATCCATTTCGCGGTGGATTATCTTAGGACCAACACACAGGCGCTTTTTGCGAAAAATCACTTCGATAAGGAAGGCCCGGCACCGGATCTGGCGATTTCTGCCAAGGGAAAACACGTCGTTATCATCGGTGGCGGCGATACCGGAACAGACTGTTCCGCAACCGCGGTACGCCAGGGTGCAAAGAGCGTGACTCAGCTCGAGATCATGGGACCGCTTCCCGAAACCCGCGCAGCAAATAACCCGTGGCCGGAGTATCCGTTCGTAAAGAAGACGGATTATGGCCAGGAAGAAGTGGCAGCCGTATATGGAGAAGATCCGCGGAAATACTTTATGTCCACCGAAAAATTCATCGGTGATTCAAAGGGCAATGTGAAGAAACTGCAGGTCGTGGAAGTGTCCTGGCAGAAAGACGATAAATCGGGAAGAATGATCCCTGTACCGATCGATTCGACAAGACGTACGATCGATGCGGATCTCGTGATCCTGGCGATGGGATTCCTCGGACCGGAGGATACGATCCCGGCAGCACTTGGACTGGACCGGGACGGAAGATCGAATGTATCTGCCGAGTTCGGAAAATTCAGAACGAACGTGGACGGTGTTTTTGCCGCGGGAGACATGCGGCGCGGACAGTCCCTGGTCGTATGGGCGCTGACGGAGGGAAGAGGCGCTGCAAAAGAGTGTGATAAATACCTTCGTGGCGGACATGGTGTACTCTGATATAATGGTTTCAGTAAATACTTTGCTGAAAAGTGGGGTGAAACCATGGAAAAGACCAGAACGGTCCGTGTCACCGGACGAGCCGTCCTTCGCGTCACGCCGGATCAGATCTGCATCTATCTGACGCTGGAAGGACAGGATCAGAATTATGAACTTGCCGTGGAAAAATCCGCAGAGAAAACACGTGCAGTGAAAGAGTCACTCGCAACTGTCGGATTTGATTCGGAAGATATCCGTACCACCAGATTTTCCATCGATCCGGAGTATGAGGGATACGATGAGAACGGTGTATGGAAGCAGCGTTTTACAGGCTACCGTTTCAATCATGGACTGAAGGTCCTTTTCGATGCGGATAAAGAAAAACTGGGACAGGTATTCAGTGCGCTTGCACACTGTTCTGCAAAGCCGGAATTCCGTGTCAGCTATCGCGTAAAAGATCAGGAAAAAGCGAAATCGGAGCTGATCGCCAAAGCGGTGGAAGATGCAAAAGAGAAGGCAAAGGTATTAGCCGATGCTTCCGGAGTATCTCTGAAGGAAATCATCTCGATCGATTATTCATTCTCCACGATCGAGATGGAAACGAGCATGATGAATTACGCAAGGTGTGAGACGCTGACAGCAGGGAAACTCCTGGACTCGGGAAATACACAGATCGACATCGACGTCGATCCGGAGGATATTGAGATCACAGATAATGTGACCCTGGTATGGGAGATCGCATAAACTGCATCATTGAAATACGAAATGCTAAAAGGGACTGTCTTTTGAGACAGTCCCTTCGCATTTTCCGTTAACGGTTTTCAGTTAGATTATGTATTTCCATCCGGAGCCGGTGTAGGTGTCGGTGTAGGTGTCGGAGCCGGGGTGGTATCTGCCTTTCCCTTGCTGCCGGAGGACGGAGACTGGGAATCCGGGGAGATCAGGATCGATGTTGCAGCGTCATTTCCGACGATCGTGGTCGGGAGCTTACCGTCCCATCTCTCATAGTATTTGTTTCTGAGTACATTCTCATCGATGGAGTCGGAGATTGCTTTATTGGCATCCGCTTCCGCCTGCGCTTCGATGACTTTTGCATCCGCTTTTGCCTGTGCATTTGTCTTCGTAACCGCAGCATCTGCCTCCGCCTTTTCGATGTTCTTCTTGTTCTCGATCTGCTGTGTCTCGTAGTCGATCTGCGCCTGCTGTTTCTTAGCGATCTTCTCATCATACTCGGCATCGAAAGATGCGTCGTTGATGACGACTTTGTTTACATAAACGACGCCTTCACCGTACTTCTCATCGAGGGACTTCTGGATGTTATCTTTTGCTTTCGGCTCGATGATCGAGCGGTTCGTACAGTCGTTCGGGGAGAGTGTTTTTGACGTGGTCTTGATCGCGGAAGCAACCAGAGATTCACTTACCAGACCGGCTTCGTAGTTCGTAACGTTTGCATAGATCCACGCGGACTTCTGCGGGTTGATCTGATAGGTGACCGTGATACCCTGGAACATGACGGTGTTTCTCTCCGAGGTCTCGGAGGAGATAGAGTTGTCATTGAATTTGATATCCTGCTGCTTGTTGTTGACCAGCACGATCTCCTGGATAAACGGGATCTTGAAATTGAAGCCGTTATTCAGTGTCTGCTCTTCGACCTGTCCGAAGGTTACGCGTACACCGGTATATCCTGTCGGGATGATGGTGAATGAATAGGAAAACAGGAAACTTACGAGCCCGAGGCCGCCGAGAATAGCGACGAGTTTCTTATTGAGCGGTACCTTTTTTACGCCCTGTACCGAAGTGCTTGCGGAATCAAATGATTTCTTCGCGACCATTGCGATCGCGCCGAGAATCAGAATGATACCTAATACACGAAAAATCATATTCAGCATGTTCTTTTCCTCCTTGAAGCATTCTTTTCTGCTTTCTACTGAGATGTATTATAGCCTATCCCCGGAATGTTGGAAAAGGATGTTGACAGTAAAAATCATACGAGTATAATTGTTAGTGTCCTAACAATTATTTGGGAGGGCGTTTTATTTTGTCCGATTATTGGGATAGAAGCGAGCGTACACTATGTATTGTAAGAAGAATACATCTAAAAAATCATCCGGCTGGGGGGATCATATCGGTCCTTATGTACGGCATCTCAGTAAGTCGATCCGTCTTTCGATCGATGAGGCGCTGGACCAGGAGTTTTCCGCGACCGGCGAGACGAGACTGACATCGGTGCAGGCGCATGTGATGGGATATCTCAATATGCAGGATGAGCTCGGAAATACCGTGTATCAGAAAGATATAGAGCAGGAGTTCCATATCCAGAGGAGTACGGCGACCGGGATCTTAAAACTCCTCGAACAGGGAGGTTCGATACGCCGTGTCAGCGAAGAAAAGGATGCGAGACTGAAGCGGATCGAAGTGACAGAGAAGGCGAGACTTGCGAAAAAACGGGTGGACTCCACGATCGAGGGTGTCGAGAAGAAACTGGTCCGCGGCCTGACAGAAAAAGAAATTAAGACATATATAGAACTGACAGAAAAAATGAGAAGGAATTTGGAAGAATGATTACAAGATTACTTAAATCAGTGCGGGAATACAAGAAGCAGTCCATACTGGCTCCGGTCCTGGTTTCCTGCGAAGTTGTGATGGAAGTTCTGATGCCTCTTCTGATGTCGAAACTGATCGATAAAGGAATCGAGAAGGGCGACATGAACTACGTCTGGTGGATGGGCACGCTGCTTCTGGTATGCATGTTCATCTCTATGGCATTCGGTGCCCTATCCGGAAGAGAAGCAGCAAAGGCGAGCGCAGGTTTTGCAAAGAACTTACGTCATGATATGTTCCACAACCTGCAGACGTTCTCGTTCTCGAACATCGATAAGTTTAAGACCAGCAGTATCATCACGAGACTGACGACGGACGTAACGAACGTCCAGAACGCGTACCAGATGGTGATCCGTATCGCGGTCAGAGCGCCGATCATGCTGATCTTTGCTATGTGTGCAAGTTTCTACCTGAATGCGAAAGTGGCCCTGATCCTTCTGGGTATCGCACCGGTGCTTCTGCTCGGCCTGATCATCGTATTCCGCTACGCACATCCGATCTTCGTCCGCATGTTTAAGAAGTTCGATGTCATGAACAATGTTGTTCAGGAAAATGTCCGCGGAATCCGTGTCGTAAAGTCTTTCGTCAGAGAAGACCACGAGATCAGCAAATTCACGGATGTAAACAACAGCATCCGTAATGACTCGGTCAAGGCGGAGCGTGCGATCAACTTCAACGGCCCGCTGATGATGGCCAGTGTCTATACGGCGATGCTTCTGATCTCCTGGGTAGGCGCCAAGCTTGTCGTTAACAATGAGATGACGACCGGCCAGCTGACATCGATGTTCTCCTACACCATGCAGATCCTGATGAGCCTGATGATGGTATCCATGATCATCGTTATGCTGGTTATCTCCAAGACCTCTGCCGAGCGTATTTCCGAGCTTCTCGATGAGACACCGGATATCACGAATCCGGAAAATCCGGTGATGGAAGTAAAAGACGGATCGATCGATTTCGATCATGTATATTTCAGCTATTCCAAAAAGAAGGAAAAGAGCTGTCTTAGCGACTTCGATATTCATATCAAGTCCGGCGAGACTATCGGCATCATCGGCGGTACGGGAAGCGGAAAGTCTTCATTCGTACAGCTGATCCCGCGACTTTATGATGCAACAGAGGGAGACATCAAGGTCGGCGGTGTCGATGTAAAGAACTACGATCTCGATGTGATCCGAGATAATGTTGCCATGGTGCTTCAGAAGAACGTCCTCTTCTCCGGAACGATCAAGGAAAACCTCCGCTGGGGTAATCCGAATGCGACCGATGAAGAGATGATCAAAGCATGTAGAATCGCGCAGGCAGACTCGTTTATAAGTGCTTTTCCGGATGGATATGACACCTATATCGAGCAGGGCGGAACTAACGTATCCGGCGGTCAGAAGCAGAGACTCTGTATCGCCAGAGCGCTTCTGAAAAAACCGAAGATCCTGATCCTCGATGACTCGACGAGTGCCGTCGATACCGCGACAGATGCGCAGATCCAGAAGGGCTTTGCCGAGTATATCCCGGGAACGACCAAACTGATCATCGCGCAGCGTATCTCATCTGTCGAGAATGCTGACCGTATCATCGTCATCGATAACGGCAGGATCAATGCGGTCGGAACGCATGAAGAACTTCTGAAGAATAACGAGATCTATAAAGAAGTCTATGAATCCCAGAAGAAGGGAGGTGATCAGTAATGCCGCCGCCGAGAGGAGCACGTCCGATGAATCGGGAGGACTTAAAGAAAAACCCGATCAATAAAGACCTGATCAAGAGACTCATGTCCTATCTGACAGGCAGGTACAAGGTATTACTGGGCATCGTATTCCTTTGCATCGTCGTAACTTCAGTCACTTCCGTGCTGGGTAACATGTTCATCAGAAATCTGATCGACGATTATGTCGAGCCGCTTCTGATCAGCGGAGATAAGGATTTCTCCGGTCTTGCCAATTGGATCCGTACTGTTGCCATCATCTTCGGATTTGGCGTACTGGCGAACCTCTTCCAGGGACAGATCATGGTGATCATTTCGAATAACGTACTCCGTAATGTACGTGATGATATGTTCAGCCGCATGCAGAAACTGCCGATCTCCTATTTCGACACGCACTCGCACGGCGACGTGATGAGTCACTACACCAACGATGTTGATACACTGCGCCAGATGATCTCTCAGAGTTTCCCGCAGATGGTATCCTCGGCGATCACGATCATTGCGACATTGATCGGTATGATCGTGACCTGCTGGCAGCTGACGATCATGGTTCTTATCGGAACATTTGCCATGATCTTCCTGATGGGTAAGATCGGCGGCAAGAGCGCGAAGTATTTCATGAAGCAGCAGGCTTCTCTGGGTGATGTTAACGGTTACATCGAGGAGATGGTCAACGGACAGAAAGTCGTCAAGGTATTCACCTATGAGGACCGTTCGAAAGCTGCTTTTGATAAGAAGAATGAAGAGCTCTGTGACAATGCAACCAAGGCGAACATCTTCGCCAACATCCTGATGCCGATCATGGGTAACATCGGCAACGTCCTGTATGTGCTGGTCGCTTTTGTCGGAGGATTCCTGGCGATCGAGTGCGGTGTGTCTGCGATCTCCATCGGTGTTATCGCTTCCTTCCTGCAGCTGACAAAGGCATTTGTTATGCCGGTATCCCAGGTGTCGCAGCAGATGAACTCGATCATCATGGCGATGGCCGGTGCCTCCCGTATCTTCAAGCTTATGGATGAAAAGCCGGAAGCGGACGACGGATATGTTACTCTCGTTCACTGCAAGAAAGACGGCGATACTCTGACAGAAGTTCCGGAGGAGGAAGCGCTGTCGTTCAAGCGTGCGCATGGCGGAAAAGAGACGGATGGAACCACATCTTATGTCTGGGCATGGAAGCATCCTCACGGGGATGGAACGCTGACATATAAAGAGGTCAGCGGTGATGTACGTCTCTTCGATGTTGACTTCAGCTATGATGGCAAAAAGCAGGTCCTCTATGATGTGTCGCTCTATGCAAAGCCGGGTCAGAAGATCGCATTTGTCGGTGCGACCGGTGCCGGTAAAACGACGATCACGAACCTGATCAACCGCTTCTATGATATTGCAGACGGTAAGATCCGTTATGACGATATCAACATCAATAAGATCAAGAAGGCAGATCTTCGTCATTCTCTGGGAATCGTTCTCCAGGATACGAATCTGTTTACCGGATCTGTTATGGATAACATCCGCTATGGCAACCTGAAGGCGACTGATGAGGAATGCATCGAAGCAGCAAAACTTGCGAATGCACATGACTTTATCAGTAAGCTCCCGCAGGGATACGATACTGTTCTGACTTCCAACGGTGCGGAGCTGTCTCAGGGCCAGCGTCAGCTGATCGCGATCGCCCGTGCGGCGGTTGCCGACCCGCCGGTTATGATCCTTGATGAGGCGACTTCCTCGATCGATACACGTACAGAGGCGATCGTACAGCGCGGTATGGATGCGCTGATGGAGAACCGTACGGTATTTGTAATCGCACACCGTCTGTCTACCGTACAAAACAGTAAGGCGATCATGGTCCTTGAAAACGGCCATATCATCGAGCGTGGCGACCACGAATCCCTGATCGCCGAAAAGGGCAAATACTACCAGCTCTACACCGGCGCCTTCGAACTCGAATAACCGGTAAGTAAAACAAAAAACGAAAAGGAAGGATCCGATTTCGACACGCCTCCGCAGGGCTCGCCCGAGGACAGCGCGAGAAACGGATCCTTCCTTTATTTCGAGGACCAGCGACGAGGCAAGATCCGGGGATCCTTTTTGGCATGTCTCCGAGGACCAGCGCAAGAAACGGATCTTTCCATTTTTAGTCATGAATTTTTGTCTTGATATTCTCAAATGGCATGATAGAATTATTGTATGTCAGGGCGAAAAGCCCGCATGAAACGGAAACAAGGGGTTGTTTTTTAGTAGTATGCCAACGATTATCAGAGACAAAAAAGTAGAGAATCGCGGACGAAAGGTCAAGGATATCAAGGATGAGAGGTTTGGTCATCTCGTAGCAATCGAAGAGACGCCGGAACGCTTTAATGGCAAGGTGATCTGGCTGTGCCGCTGCGACTGTGGAAATACAATCAAGATCACATCCCACCGTCTGCTCCATACTGAGATCAGTAATTGCTTTGATGAGAACTGTCCGTATCGTGATACGACCAGAAAAGTGCTGAAGGAAGAGGACTTTTCCGGGGAGACACGCCGCTGTTCTTCTGCGATGGAAGATATTACCGGACAGGTGTTCGGAGAGCTTACGGCTGTCAAGATGACAGGCATAAAGAGCGGCAAGAATCTGCAGTGGTTCTGTAAGTGTAGCTG